>JAQSXQ010000727.1 GCA_029256565.1 Mycobacterium sp. | reverse complement strand
TTCCAGCCCTGTCGGTGGCGGGAGACGCTGTGTGCGATGGCCGACCGGGAATGTGCGGCCATCGCGACACCGCCGGTGGCCATCGCGGCCACGAATGCCAGCGCGATCCCCGGTACGTACGTCTGCGTCCCGATGTCGTCGAGCAGCAGGAGAAGCAGATCGTTCGGGTCGGCGGGAGGGTCGGCATGCAGCGCCTGGCCGAACCGGATGTTCGCCCAGATGCTGGGGACCCAGGGCGCCGCGACGAGACAGGTCAGCAGGACGCCCAACCACGGACGGGTCGGTCGCCGGCGCACGTGCAGCTGGATGATCACCAGCGCGGCAGCGCCCAACCACGCGGCCGCAGTGGGGATTACCTGCCAAGCACGATCCATGGTGAGAATGAGGATCGGGATGAGTGGAGTCGCGATACCGGCGCACCAGACCAGCAGCGCGTGATGCCGGGGCGCGTTCGGGGTGGTCGCGGTGTAGACGTAACCGACCGCGGCGACACCGGAACCCACCGCAAGACCGCACAGCAGTGGCCAGATCGGTGAGTACTTGAAGACCAATTCGCCGCCGAACAGCGAATGTTGCTCGGGTGCGAAGAAGCCGGGGATGAAGCCGAAGGCCAGCATGACCGCCGCGCCCAGCCAGGTGATGACGGCAAGCACGCGCAGCGGCATCGGAAGTGCGCGCGGCCTCAGGTGGGTGGGCCGACGGCGGGCTTCCTGCCAGATCGGAGTCAGGACGCGTTGGGCGCCACGCGGCTGATCTTGTTCGGATTCCACGGCGGCATTATTGCCGACGGGTTCATCGCCCGGTGTCCTTTACGTGCGCAAAGGTGGCAAAGTCGGTCGCTTTGGGATCGGTAGCCGCGATGATGCCGTTCCATACTCGGCATGAACATGTGGAAGGTGTCGCTGCCCGTCCTCGCCGCCGCGCTGCTCGCTGGTTGCGCGTCGGAGCCCCTCACGCCGGCCGCCGGGTCCGCGACCACGCCCGCTCCGTCGAGTGCACCGGCCTCGACGGCGGTTGCGACCCCGCCGACGACCGTGACCGTCACCGCGCCGCCGTCGCCGGTCGCCGCCGAGCCGGACGTGATCGGTCCGTGCGCCGACACCGATCTGGTGGTGTCGAACGAGCCGTTGGAATCGCAGGGCTCGGAGTATCGCCTCGTGCTGCAATTCGAGAACGTGACCTCGCAGGCGTGCAGGCTGCACGGCTACCCGGGTGCGGACATCGTCGGCGCGGACCTGCCGATCGTGCACGTCGAGCGCCGCCAGCAGATCGCCGCACCGCTGCTGACCTTGGCGCCCGGCAACATCGCCACTGCTGATCTGCAGGCCAGCGATGTGAACCGCGAGACCGACACTCCCTGCGGGACGTGGGGTCAGGTGGTCGTCATCGCGCCGAACACCGTCCAGCAGCGTCATCTCCATGTCGAGATGCCGACGTGCAGCGCTCTCATCAGCTCGGTGACCTGATGCGTCGGTAGAGTTGAACGACGACCACCATGGTGAGGAATCGCATGAACCGGCGAATCATCTTGAGCGCTCTCACGCTCATCGTTCTAGCGACGATCACCGCGCTCGGGTCACCGAGCGCCGCGGCTGCCGAACTCAGTGACTACCGTTGGACACACCGTCCACTGCTGCTGTTCGCGCCTACGGACGAGGATCCGCAACTCGTCGAGACACTGAGCCGAATCGACGCCAGCCGATGCGCCTTCGTCGAGCGTGACATGGTGATTGGCATAGTCCTCACGGAGGGACAGAGCACCCTCGCAGATCAACCGGTCAACGCCATTGAGGCACAGCGGTTGTCCGAACGGTATGCAATTGGCGAGAACGCCTTCACCGCGCTGTTGATCGGGAAGGACGGCGGTGAGAAGCTGCGCGTCGACGGGGTACCGGATCTTTCGACGATCTACGCCGTCATCGATGGCATGCCCATGCGAAGCGGCGAGATGCGTGCCGATTCAAGCCGCTGTTGATGTCGTGTTGACCACCTCTCGGTTGCGGCGTGGACGCATCATCGTGCTCGTCTGCTTGGCGATGCTGACGGTGTCGTGCGGAAGCACCGAGCGAAGCCAGCGAGGTGGCCGCTTGGACGACGGTCAACGACCCCGTGATGGGCGGCATGTCCACCTCGAGCGTCACGTTCGGCGACGGTGGCCTCGTGTTCGCGGGCAACGTCTCGCTGGAGAACAACGGCGGATTCGCCTCAGCGCGCAGTCCGCTGAACCCCGAGATCGGACGCAGGGCGACCGGCGCGAAGTCGCTCCGCGTGCACGCACTGGGCGACGGTAAGACCTACTTGTTGAAGGTGGGCACTCGAGGGCAGCCGTGGTCGTACGTCCAGCGCTTCGCCACCCAGGCGTCCGCGCCGCGGATCTACGATCTGCCCATCGGGGGCTTCAAGCCGGTTGGCATGCGCCTCGATCCTGCACCCAGCGCGCCTCAGAGTCTCGACCCGTCGACCGTCGACCAGGTCGCCATCTACATACTCGACGAACAGCAGGGCCCGTTCGAATTGTCGGTCAGCGCAATCGACGCCACCGCTTGAAGCAGTCGCAACGACGACCGGCAGAACGGAATTCGGTTCTCGCTCAGTCGGCTCTGCTCGCCGGCGTCCCCGGGGTGAAGTTCGCCCACTCGCCGAGGGCGAATCCGCCATTGCTCCGCCGCACTTCGAGTGCACCCGCACCCCCGAAGTGCCCGGGGATGAGCAACTCTCGTTCGTCCGCGGCGCGCTCGAGGATGCGGCGGCGAGTGGCAGCCGCTTGTTGCGGCGCATGGCAGGACGCGCTGTTGCAACAGGGATCGACGATCTGCACCGGGCTGTGCATGACGTCGCCGGCGAAGACGGCGCGGTCGCTCCCAGACTCGAGCCTCAGAATCGCTGTACCAGGAGTGTGGCCGGGTGCCGATTCCAAGGTGAGGTGTTCGTCGATGGTGTAGTGCCCGTCCCACAGCACTGCCTGTCCTGCTTGGTGAATCGGGGCGATGCTGTCCTCGTAAACCAGGCGATCGACCTCTCCCAGCCCCTCGCCACTCGCATTGCCTGGACCGTAGTGGGCGTCGTCGGCGGCGGACATCAGGTACTGAGCACGAGGGAACGCAGGCACCCATTCACCGCCTGCGTCGACGGTGTTCCCGCCTACGTGATCGACGTGCATATGGCTGTTGACGACGACGTCGACGTCTTGCGGTTGGACACCGGCTTCGGCGAGTAGCGCCAGCAGATCGCTCTCACGCTGGTCGAAGTAAGGCGCCATTCCCGGTCGGTCGCGCCTGCTACCGGCACCGGTGTCGACCAGAATGGTCCGGCCGCCGCTTCGCAAGACCCATGACTGGAGCGCGATGACCATCCGGTCGGATTCGGGCTGCCAGTGGTCGGGAGCCAGCCAATCCGCGTTGCGTGCCCAGACCCCGTCGGCAGCCCCTGGGAGGAACTCAGTCGTCGGAAGGAACGGCTC
>JAQSXQ010000031.1 GCA_029256565.1 Mycobacterium sp. | reverse complement strand
CGGCACTTCGATATCAAGAGCAGTCCATCCCAGCGCGGAGAGGTGATGCTGAGGGCCGCGGGATTTCCGTCGGACTCCTTCGATGTGAAACTCGGCTCGGCGGACTTTCTGGTCTCCACCCGCCGGGAATGGGTCATCGGGCGCCGTGATCATCTCCGACAGCGGATCGCCTCGGCAGACTGACGGATCCACTCCCGCCTATACGCACCAGCGAGCCGGTGTGGTCGTTCAAGAGCATGGAAGGTTCACAATGTCACTCGAGAGGCACTTGAGTGACATTGTCCGCTGCTTAATCAATGTCACCATACGGCTAGCAGACGGACAGATCGTCGTCGTTCTGCCCTTCGACGTGCGCAAAGTCGTCGAACGGCTTCTTCCCCAAAAGTTGTCGAACGGCTACAATCGATAATGTTGCCGAACGACTACAAGAGGAGGCGTCGTGGAGGTCAAGACAATGGGCGATCTTGGCGCCCTCGTCCGGTCGGCGCGTACCGCGCGTGGGATGACCCAAGCCGACCTCGCTGCCCAGTTGCGTATGAGTCGGGACTGGGTCGTGCGCCTCGAAAAGGGGCACCCGCGACTCGAAGCGCAGCGGGTGCTTGACGCGCTGCGGCTTGTCGGCGTGAGCCTGGAGGCGACCGTACCTGAGAGCTCGCCGGAGAAGCGTCGCAAACGGGCCGCTCCTGAGACGTCATCGCAACCTGTGACTCCGGACGACCCGTTCGATTCGCTCTTCAGGACAATGCGCTGATGGCGAACCGGGAGCTGCGAGTTTTCCTCGACGGAACGCCGGTTGGCACGGTAGAACAGTCCAATCAGGGCAATCTGAGCTTCTCCTACGAGAATGCCTATACCGACCAGGCCGATCCGACACCGCTTTCGCTGTCGCTTCCGGTGTTGTCAAACCGGCACCGCGACAAAGCTGTTCGGGCCTACCTCGAAGGACTTCTCCCGGACAGCGAAGGCGCGCGACAGCGATGGGGGCGTGAGTACAACGTGTCGCCCAATAATCCCTTCGCTCTGCTCGCGCACGTCGGCCGGGACGCTGCTGGTGCGGTCCAGATCTTGCCGCCCGACGACGACCCGGCCGACGCGCGAACACGGACTGGCGACATCCAATGGCTTACCGACACCGATCTGGTTGACCTTGTGCAGGATCTGGCTGCCCATCAAACAGATTGGGACCCAGGTAGGTTCGGGGGGCGATGGAGCCTGGCCGGCGCTCAACCCAAGGTCGCGCTGTTTCGTGAGGCTGAAACGGGGCAGTTCGGTATCCCGCGTGACTCCACGCCGACCACGGTTATCGTCAAGCCTGCCGTCGCCGGCTACGCACGGCACCACATCAACGAGGCGCTGTGCCTGGGCGCAGCGCGAGAAGCCGGGATGCTCACCGCCACCTCCGAAGTGGTGCAGATCGGTGACAACCAGGTGCTGATCTCGACCCGCTACGACCGCCATCGTGACGGAACACGGTGGCATCGGGTCCACCAAGAGGACATGTGTCAGGCCTTGTCGGTCCATCCCAGCCTCAAATACCAATCTGATGGTGGACCGGGGGTCGGTGACATCGCGGACCTGCTGGACAGACTGCCGATCGAGGACCGAGGTGTGAACGCCGAGCGGTTTTTCAAGGCGCTTGTCTTCAACGTCCTCATCGGGGGGACCGACGCCCATGCGAAGAATTATTCGCTGGTCCTTATCGGGTCACGGGCTCAGGTGTCGCCGCTGTATGACGTGGCGTCAGCGGCGCCCTATGACCAGCGTGAGCGCTTGCGCTCCTCGATGAAGATCGGTCAGCACTGGAAAATGCTCGACGTCAACACGTCTGACTGGCGCAAGGTGGGGCTCCGCCTCGGCGTTCCCGGAGACGAAGCGGTGGGCTGGGTCGACGACCTTCGTGGTCATCTGCCCGGTGCCTTTACGCGCGCCGTAGCGACCATCCCGCCGGAGATGCAGGCAGAGGCACATCACATGGCCGAGCGGATCGTCGAGCATGTGGCCGGTACGTGGAGGCCGAATCTGGGTCGCTGAACGACGCGTCCGAACGCGGACGAATAGGCAATGTTTCCCAACTATGTCGGCGCTCATGTTTACCCTCACGGTGTGGACTACGAGGTTGTCAACGCGCTCCGGGAACGCCACCCCGGGTGGCGGCTGTTGCGCGCCGGGAATGCCACCCTGATCCTGTCCTTCCTCGGCGCATTCTTCGTCGAAGGCAACCGGGGAGCCAGCCCGTCCAGTGCGGTCGCTGACGCGCTGGACGATCATCTCTATGCGCTGAACACTGACGACGACATCCGGTACCCCAAGTCCCCACGCGCCTACTTGGAGGATTGGGCGGCCACCGACGCCGGCTATCTGCGCCGGTTCTATCCGCCCGGTGATGACGAGGTGCACTACGAGGTCACGCCCGCCTTCGAGAAGGCCTACGGCTGGGTACTCGGGCTGCGCGGCCGATCGTTCGTGGGCACCGAGTCCCGGTTGCATACCGTGGTGGAGCTGCTACGCCAGATCGTGCACGGCACTGAGATGCAGCCCGAGGTCCGGCTGGCCGAATTACACCGCCGCCGCGGCGAACTCGACGAAGAGATCGCCGCCGTCGAGGCCGGACACGTTCCGGTGCTGGACGCCACCAGCGTGCGTGACCGCTACCAGCAACTGTCAAGCACTGCACGCGAATTGTTGTCCGATTTCCGTGAGGTGGAAGAGAACTTCCGGCTCCTCGACCGGGCGGCGCGGGAGAAGATCGCCGCTTGGGACGGCTCTAAGGGCGAATTGCTCGCCGAACTGGTCGGCAGTCGCTCGGAGATCGCCGGCTCCGATCAAGGCCGCAGCTTCCAGGCGTTCTACGACTTCCTGCTGTCCGAACATCGACAGGCCGAGCTGTCCGACCTGCTTACCAAGGTGTCGGCGCTGGAGACTATCGAGGCCGATCAGCGGATCCGGGGTATTCACCACGACTGGTCCGAGGCCGCCGATCGGGCGCAGCGCACGGTCCGGCAAATATCTGAACAACTACGTCGATTCCTGGACGATCAGGTCTGGATGGAGAACCGGCGGGTCCTGGACCTTGTGCGGGCGGTCGAAGCGGTCGCCCTCGACGTTCGAGACAATCCGCCATCCTTCGGCATCGAGGTCGACCAACCTGGCATCGAGATCGCGTTGCCCTTCGAGCGACCCCTCTACCAGCCGCCTGCAACGGTCGCCGTGGAAAGTCACGTCTCCGACGCCACCGAAGACGTCGACGCCGATCTGCTGTTCACACAGACCTACATCGACCAGGTTCGGCTGGCTGAGACTATCCGTGCCGTGCTGCCCGAGAACTCCTCGGCGCTGCTGTCCGATGTCATCGCGGTGCACCCCATCGAGCAGGGTGCGGCCGAGATCGTCGGCTACCTGGCACTGAACGACGAGGACGTCAGCATCGACATGGACGAGACCGACCACACGGTCCTGGAGTACGCCGACCCTACTGACCGGCAGGTCACCAAGCGGGCCCGGCTGCCGAAAGTAACGGTGCGACGCCACGGGATCGAGAGTCCATGAGTAGTGACCGGGCCGTCGCCGCGGCCATCATCCGGCTGATGCAGGGCGTCGTGTACCGCACCGCCGACGAGGACACCTGGCTCACCCTGGAACGCGTCGGCGCCGGCGTCCGGGACCACTTCGCGACCATCGGCGTCGATGTGGTGGTCGATGATGCCGAGGGGTACGCCTATCTGCGTTCCCGCCCGGAGAACGACGGCGAGGAGGCGCTGCCCCGCTTGGTGCGTCGCCGGGCCCTGACATACAACGTCAGCCTGCTGCTGGTGCTGCTGCGCAAACGGCTCGTCGAGTTCGAAACCGGTGGCGGCGAAGGGCGTTTGGTGCTGAGCACCGATCAGATCGTTGAGATGGTGCGGCTGTTCCAGGCCGACTCCACCAACGACGCGCGGGTCGTCGACCAAGCGGAGACCACCATCAAGAAGGCCGCCGAGCTCGGCTTCCTGCATCAGCTGCGCGGTCAACGCGATCACTGGGAGGTGCGCCGCATCCTGAAGGCCTACGTGGACGCCCAGACGTTATCCGACTTCGCGGCCAAGTTGCGCGAGTACGCCAGGGCGATCGACGATGAGTGAAATTCTTTTCGACGCAACGGTACTCGACGACGCCCCCAAGGCCGGGTACCGGCTGCAGTACGCCGAGGTCTACAACTGGGGCACCTTCGATGACCATGCCTGGCGGTTCACTCCCGGCGTTGACACCGCGCTGCTGACCGGCGATATCGGTTCGGGCAAGTCCACCATCGTCGACGCCCTGACCACCCTGCTGGTGCCGTCGCACAAGGCCGCCTACAACAAGGCCGCCGGCGCCGACGCCAAGGAGCGCACCTTGCGTTCCTACGTGGAGGGCCACTACAAGTCCGAGCGCAACGAGTCCACCGGCAAGTCGCGCCCCAAGGGGCTGCGCGAGAACAAACGCACCTACTCGGTGATTCTCGGGGTCTTCCGCAACGAAGGCCACGATGAGACGGTCACCCTGGCTCAGGTATTCCAGCAACGGGAGAGCACCGGGCAGCCCTACCGGTTCTTCGTCACCGCCACCACCGCGCTTTCGATCGCCACGGACTTCGCCTCCTTCGGCACCGAACTACGCGACCTGCGCAAGCAGCTGCGCGCTCGCGGCGCCGAGATCTTCGACGAGTTCCCAAAATACGCCACCTCGCTGCGCCGGCTGCTCGGCATCCGGTCCGAACAGGCACTCGAGCTGTTCCACCAGACGGTGTCGATGAAATCCGTTGGCAATCTGAATGATTTCGTCCGTGACCACATGCTGGAACCCAGCGATTCCAGCGATCGGGTCCGCGACATCATCGGCCACTTCGAGGACCTGACCAAGGCACACGACGCTGTCAAACGGGCCCGCGAACAGCTCGACGCGCTGCAACCCGTCGTGGACACCGCCGCCAAGTACGACGCCGCACTCCGTGAGCGCGATGGCTTGCAGCGCGAACGGGCCGCGGTGAGGCTCTTTTTCGCCGAGCTCCGCTCCGGGCTGCTGAGCGACGAGATCACCCGGCTGGAAGCCCACGGTGCGGCGCTGTGGAAGCAGCAGGACGCCGCCGAAGCCGACGAACGCAAGCTGCAACACGAGCGCGACTCCCTGATCGCCGAGCGCGCCCAGGCCGGCGGCGACCGGATCGGCGAGCTCGAACGTCTCGCGGCCGAGGCCCGTGATCAGGCCGAAACACGCCGCAGCGCACGAACATTGTTCGACGCCGCGGTCGGAGACGCCGGGCTGAAGCCCGTCGCCGACGGTGCCGGGTTCGCCGACCTGGCGGCGCTGGTCGCGATCGAGCATCCCCGGCTCAGCACCGAGAAACGCGACGTCGACTCGGCAGCTGTCGACGCGATCGGGCGCGAACGGGACTGCCAGCGCAGCTGCGAAACCGTCACCGCCGAGATCGCCAGCCTGGAGCAACGCACCGACAACCTGCCGCAAGAACAGGTCGTGGTGCGGGCCGAATTGTGCGCGGCGCTGGGCCTCACTCCCGAGGAGCTGCCGTACGCTGGTGAACTCCTCGACGTGTATGAGGAGCATGCCGACTGGCGCGGCGCCGCCGAACGTGTGCTGAGAGGCTTCGCGTTGTCGCTGCTGGTGCCCCAACGCCACTACGACGCGGTCGCCGGGTGGGTCAATTCGCGTCGGCTCACCGTCGCCGGTCGCGGCGCCAAGCTGGTTTACGAACGGGTACCCCAGCACCGGGTTCGGCTGCAGCCGACGGCGCAGGACGGGCTGCAGTTGGCCGACTGCATCGAGGTGCGGGAGGGGCCGTTCGCCGAGTATCTGCACGGCGAGCTTCTCAAGCGCGCCGACTTCCGATGCGCGGCAACACTCGACGAGTTCCGCGGCCAGCGCCGGGCGGTCACCCGGGAAGGCCAGGTGCGCTCCGGTGACCGTCACGAGAAGGACGACCGGCACCGCGTCGACGACCCGCGGCGGTGGGTGCTGGGCTGGGTCAATGAACGCAAGATCGCCGCATTGCGCACCGAACTCGCTGAACTGGAGCGCGAGCGCGACCAGGCCGCCGCCACCGCCGCCGACCTGGTGCGGCAACGCGAGGTGTTGCAACATCGCCTGGACGCGCTGCTGCGGGTCGGGGGTTTCCGCTCGTGGACCGACCTGGACGTCGACGAGGCGGCGGCGCGCGCCCAGGCCCACGACGCCGAGCGGGCCCGGCTGCAGGCCGGGTCCTCGCGGCTCGAGGAGATCACCCGGGCGTTGGACCGCAACGCTGCGGAATCGCAGGCCAATTCGGTGCTGATCAAGAAGCTCACCGGCGAGCTGGCCACCACCCAGGCCGCGGTGCAGCGCGCGCAGCAGGACCGCACCCGCGATGACGAGACCATCGCGCAGGCGGGGCCGCTGCTGGACACGGCCCGCGCGTCGTACCCGGCCCTGGACCACCGGCTCGGTGCGCACCGACCCGAGCGGGCGGCGGACTGCGCGGAGAGCGAAGCGGCGTTGTCGGCCGATCTGCACCGGCGCATCGAGAAAACCTCCGGCCAGCTCAATGGCCACGGCCTGAACTTGAGTCAGTACATGGTCGCCGTCCTGAACCGCTGGCCTGAGCTGCGTTCGGACATGGACGCCAATGTCGAGGCCCGCGGCGACTTCCTGGCCTTCCGCGACCGGGTGGCCACCGACGATCTGCCGCGGTTCGAGAGCGAATTCAAAGAACAGCTGAACAAGAACGCCATCCAGGAACTGGCCGGGTTCAACAACTGGTTGGGCCGGCAGGCATCGGCCATCGATGAACGGGTCGACCGCATCAACGAGGCGCTCGGCGCGGTGCCCTACAACCCGGGCCGATTCATCCGGTTGGAGAAGGAACCCACCACCAATCAGGATGTCGCGCAGTTCCGTTCGGATCTACGCAGCCTGACCGACGATACGCTCGCCGTAGACGGGGACCAGTACTCCGAGCAACGATTCCTGGATGTGAAGCGGATCATCGAACGGTTCCGCGGCCGCGACAGCTACGCGGAATCGGACAAGAACTGGACCCGGCGGGTCACCGATGTGCGGAACTGGTTCGTGTTCTCGGCGTCCGAACGTGACGTCGACACCGACGTCGAGTGGGAGCATTACAGCGATTCCGACGGCAAGTCCGGCGGCCAGAAGGAGAAACTGGCCTACACCATCCTGGCCGCGTCGCTGGCCTACCAGTTCGGCCTCGAATGGGGCGTCACGCAATCCCGGGACTTCCGGTTCGCGGTGATCGACGAGGCGTTCGGGCGCGGCTCGGACGTCTCCACCCGGTATGCGCTGGACCTGTTCGCGACGCTCGGGCTGCAGCTGCTGATCGTCACGCCGCTGCAGAAGGTGCATGTGATCGAGCCGTACGTCAGGGCGATCGGCATCGTGGACAATCCGACCGGCACTTATTCGCGCATGCAGACGATGACGATCGAGGAGTTCCGGAAGCGGCGGGACGGGCCGTGAGTGTCGGGTGGACGACGCCGGAGGACATCGCCGGGAAGGTCCGTCGTCGCTGGGACGACGGGTCGCTGCTGCGGGCCTACGCCAACGGTGAACCGTTCGATCCGATCACGGTGTCGCTCCGCGGCCCCAAGCCCGGGCAGATCGGCGATGACATCGCGGCCGCGCGGGACTGGGTGAGCACCTTGGACGCCGGCCGGCGTGGTGATGCCCGCTACGCTCTGGAGTGGAAGTCGTTAGGGGGCAGACAGTTCGGCCGAAACCAGGTTCCGTGTCGCGCCGTTGTGTCCTCACATGAACAGGTCTGGGCGTTACTTGGCGTGTCTGCAGCGGCTCGCTGCTTCGATGAGCTGCTGGCGCTGGCGGGGCAGCATGAGCGGGTACGGGCGTGGATCATTGACCGTCCGCATCGTGCGCTGGCCGTTGCGCCGGACATGCCGCGGCTGATCGCCGCCTACGTGTGGCTCGATGGGCACCGGGGGTCGCAACGCTACCTGCGGGAGATCAGCGCACCCGGCGTCGACACCAAATTCGCCGAGCGGTACCGAACGGATTTGGCGGGCATGCTGGGGGTTTCACCGGCGGCGTCGACATTTCTGGCCGACCTGGGGCTGGCGTCCAAACCCGCCATGGTGCGGCTACGGTTCGCCGGATCGCTGGGTCTGCCCGCTGGAGTGACGGAGCTGGCAGTGCGCGTGGAAGAGTTGGCCCAACTCGCCGTGCAGCCACGTACCGCGCTGATCATCGAGAACGAGATCAGCTATCTGAGTGTCCCGGTGCCTGAGCACGGTGTAGTGCTGTGGGGCAAAGGGTTTGACGTCGACAATGTGGGCAGGATGCCGTGGCTGGCCGGTGTCGAGGTCGTGTACTGGGGCGATATCGACACCCACGGCTTTGCCATACTCGACCGGCTGCGGGCCCGGCTACCGACGGTGCGCTCGGTGCTGATGGACCACGAAACCCTGCTGACCCACCGCGACCGGTGGGTGACCGAGGATCGCCCGGCCACCTCGGCGCTCACCCGGCTGACTCCCGAAGAACAGCACGTCTACACCGAACTGGTGGAGGACCGGCTGGCGCCGCGGGTTCGGCTGGAGCAGGAGCGGATCGACTGGGAATGGGTCGAACAACGGCTCCCTGTCGCGAACTTTCCGCGACGCTGATTTCTATGGCCGCCGCAGGCCCGCGGATCACTCGGTCGCCTCGATGAACCAGCCCGTCATCGCCGCCCGCACCGCGAGATCGCCCTCGCGCATCCCGTCGTCGTGCCACGGCACGTCTTCGTGGTCGGTGACCGGATAGACCGCCCGCGGCGGCACCGCGGTCCACGCCCCGCCGGATGCGTCACCGAGGTAGCGACGCTTCCAGACGGCGGTCACGAACGCGTCGGTGTCGCAGATCAGAACCGGCGACCCGGCGCGCGCCGCGGCCTCCTCTCGGCGGGTCTGCTCCGGGCCGATCACATCGAAATCCGAAGCAATCCACACCGCTCCAGTCGGATCTGTTTCAGTGTTCAGTGGGGATCTGAACCAGTTCCTCCCGTACCTCGGGTAATGAAGGGCATGTGATGACAGAGGTCCCAGAGTCGGCCAGCGTGGATTTCGAGGTCTACGTGCTGATGACCATGAAGCTTCGGATGTCCATGTCCCAGAACACCGATCTTCTGCACGCCAAGCTGTCGGAGCAGGGGCTTTCTGTCGAAGATGGTGAACGCGTGCGTGGCCGCGTCGGGTCTTTCCTGGGCGACGAGGCTTCCTATTTCCACAATTTGAAGGTGCTACTCACCGGGCAAAGCAGTGACGCTACGTCGCTCGAGTTCACCAGTGTTTTGTGGCCGGACTTCGACTTCAGAGCAGTGGCAGATGGAAGTGGACCAGCCCGGTCAATAATGTATTGGCGCGTGCGTGGCGACGTTCCACTCGTCGAGTCTCCGAGAGCATTTGCTCCATGGGGAGTGGACGTCGACGATTTCGCTCGACGCTTTGGTCCATTGACCCCCGGCCCGTTGCGTCCATTGGATGACCAGTATCTGGCGAACTATCAAGAAACTGAGTTCAGCTGGGACGGGCGTAATTACGGGGCAGGCTTCAGCTGGGGGCTTCGCATGTTCGCCGCCCAAGACTGGGACTGAGGAACCTGATGAATAGCAGTGCCTGGCTCCAGGTCGGACTCGTTATAGGCATCATCGGCGCGCTTGCCCTCGGGCTTATCAACAACGCCCGTCTTGAACGCCGAGTCTATTGGTCAACCTGGTTGTTGAGCCCTGGCGTGATGACGCTCGGGGCGGCGCATCGCGGTTGGCGTACGGCGCTCGTGATCTATGGGGT
>JAQSXQ010000030.1 GCA_029256565.1 Mycobacterium sp. | reverse complement strand
AGACAGATCAACGTGGCCACCGCGAGCGACGAGCTGTGGATGCCGAACGCGGCCCACCACAGCAGCCCGCAGAACACCGCACCGTCGGCAAGCCGGTCGCACGTCGCGTCGAGCACGCCGCCGAAGCGGGTGCCGTACCCGCGCTCCCTGGCCATCGCGCCGTCGAGCATGTCGGCAAGGACGAAGAACGCGACCGCGAAGGAGCCCCACCACAACTGGCCGTGCGGGTAGAGCGTCAGCGCGGCGATGATGGTGCCCGCGGTGCCGAGGATGGTGATGCCGTCGGGCGTCAGCCCCAGCCGCAGCGCACCCCTGGCGACCGGCCCGCTCAACTTCGCGTAGGCGGCCCGGGTCATCAGGTAGAAGTCGCTCACGGCGTCCTGGTCCACTCGTCGGCGAGCAGTTCGCGGGTGTCGCGCAGCAGCTGTGGGATCACCTTCGCACCGCCGATCACGGTGATGAAGCCGCCCGCCGACGTGCCGAGGTTCAGCCCGACGTTGAAGCCGTGCGGGCGCGAGACCCGCTTCATCACGCGAATCGCCTTCTGCGTGAACGCCATCAGCTCCGCGCTCTCGGCCTCGGAGAGGTTCTCGAGTTCGGCGACCCGGCGGTACGGCACCACCATCAGGTGACCGGGGTTGTACGGGTAGAGGTTGAGGACGGCATAGACCAGCTCACCGCGTGCGACCACCAGACCGTCCTCGTCGGTCATGGTGGGGATGTCGGTGAACGGTTCGGTCGACTTCGCCGAACCGGACTTGATCGAGTCGGCGATGTAGGACATGCGGTGCGGCGTCCACAGGCGTTGCAGGTGGTCGCCGTCGCCTACGCCGTGGTCGACGACGGTCTGGCTGTCGCTATTCGTCGGCTCATCCTCTTGGCTCACGCTGAACTACCCACCTCGACGAGTTCTGCCGTCGGCGCGGCGTTCTCGCGTCGCGCGATCCAGTCGGCGATGGCCTCGACCGCGACGTCGCGAGGGACGCCGTTGACCTGCGTGCGGTCGCCGAACCGGAAGCTGACCGCGCCCGCCTCGACGTCGCGGTCCCCCGCCAACAGCATGAACGGCACCTTCTGATTGGTCTGGTTGACGATCTTCTTCGCCATCCGGTCGTCGCTGGCATCCACCTCGGCGCGGATGCCGCGCTTCTTCAGCTGTGCGACCACGTCGTTCAGGTAGTCGACGTGCCCGTCCGACACCGGGATGCCCACCACCTGCAGCGGCGCCAACCACGCCGGGAAGGCGCCGGCGTAGTGCTCGGTGAGGATGCCGAAGAACCGCTCGATCGACCCGAAGAGCGCGCGGTGGATCATCACGGGCCGCTGGCGGCTGCCGTCGGCCGCGGTGTACTCGAGGTCGAACCGGTCGGGGAAGTTGAAGTCGAGCTGGATGGTCGACATCTGCCAGCTACGGCCAAGCGCATCCCTGGCCTGCACCGAGATCTTCGGGCCGTAGAACGCGGCGCCGCCGGGATCGGGCACCAGTTCCAGACCCGACGCCGCGGCGACCTCGGCGAGGGTGCTGGTCGCTTCTTCCCAGATCTCGTCGGAGCCGACGAACTTCTTGGGGTCCTTGGTCGACAGCTCGAGATAGAAGTCCTCGAGCCCGTAGTCGCCGAGCAGGTCGAGGATGAACTGCAGCAGCGAGGTCAGTTCGTCGCGCATCTGGTCGCGCGTGCAGAAGATGTGCGCGTCGTCCATGGTGAGGCCGCGCACGCGGGTCAGGCCGTGCACGACGCCGGACTTCTCGTACCGGTACACCGCGCCGAACTCGAACGCGCGCAACGGGAGTTCGCGGTAGGACCGGCCGCGGGCGCGGAAGATCAGGCAGTGCATCGGGCAGTTCATCGGCTTGAGGTAGTAGTCCTGGCCGGGCTTGCGCACCGTGCCGTCCTCGTTGAACTCCGCGTCGATGTGCATCGGCGGGAACATGCCGTCGGCGTACCAGTCCAGGTGCCCGGAGGTGTGGAACAGCTGGGCCTTGGTGATGTGCGGGGTGTTGACGAACTCGTAGCCCGCCTCGATGTGCTTGCGGCGCGAGTAGTCCTCGAGTTCGCGCCGCACGATGCCGCCCTTGGGGTGGAACACCGGTAGGCCGGAACCGATCTCGTCGGGGAAGCTGAACAGGTCGAGTTCGGTGCCGAGCTTGCGGTGGTCGCGGCGCTGTGCCTCCTCGAGCAGTTCGAGGTGGCGGTCGAGGGCTTCCTGTGACTCCCACGCGGTGCCGTAGATCCGCTGCAGGCTGGCGTTCTCCTGGTCGCCCCGCCAGTACGCGGCGGAACTGCGGGTGAGCTTGAAGGCCGGGATGAACTTCGTGGTCGGGATGTGCGGACCACGGCACAGATCGCCCCAAATACGTTCCCGCGTGCGGGGATTGAGGTTGTCGTAGGCCGTCAGCTCGTCACCGCCGACCTCCATGATCTCCGCGTCACCGGACTTGTCGTCGACCAGTTCCAGCTTGAAGGGCTCGTCGCTCAGCTCTGCGCGCGCCGCGTCCTTGGACTCGTAGACCCGGCGGTCGAACAGCTGACCGTCCTTGACGATCTGACGCATGCGCTTCTCGAGCGCGGTCAGGTCTTCGGGGGTGAAGGCGCGCGGCACGTCGAAGTCGTAGTAGAAGCCGTCGGTGATCGGCGGGCCGATGCCGAGCTTCGCCTCCGGGAACAGGTTCTGCACCGCCTGGGCGAGCACGTGGGCCGCCGAGTGCCGGATGACGCTACGGCCGTCCTCGGTGTCGGCCGCTACGGGCGTCACCTCGACGTCGACGTCGGGGGTCCACGACAGGTCGCGCAAGCGGCCCTCGGCGTCGCGGACGACGACGACGGCGTCGGGGGCACCGCGGCTGGGCAGTCCCGCCTCGCGCACGGCGGCCGCCGCGGTCGTCCCGGCAGGCACCCGGATCGGGGCTGCGGGGGCGGTGCTGGCGGCGGCGCTCATCGGCGGTACTCCATCGGGTCGAGGGGGTGGTGACCGCGACCATGCTATCGGGGACTCAAGTCGAACACCCCGTCGCTCCGCTCGCCCGGGCCTCAGTCACCGAAGCCGATGGGACTGTTGAACCAGTGGTGGTTCAGGCCCACGAGTTCCGCGCCCCAATCCAGCGCGCCGAGCAACCACAGCGTCGCCCCGACGAAGAGCGCCGTGAGCAGTCCGCCCACCACCTGCACCCACGCGGGCTGACGGTGGAACCAGTCCATGAACCGGTCGTACCGTTCCTTGGCGTATGCCAGCAGTTTGCGGGCCCAGTCGAACTCGGTGGCCAGGATGCCCAGGCCGATGAACACGATCGCCCAGCCGGGCCCCGGGTACGGGATGGCCAGTATCCCGAGCCCGAGCACCACCATGCCGATGACGCCGACCGCGATGCGGTAGAAGAACTCGACCCTGGGGCGTTCCCGCAGCCGGTCGCGCCAGCGGCCCCACCGGCGCTTGACCGCCGAGAATCTCGACGCCTCGTCGGCGTCATGCTGGTCCGAATCCTGCTGGTCGGTGTCTTGCCGGCCGCTGTGCTGCTCGTCCGACGTCACGGTTGCCCCGGTTTCAACATCACGAACAGCGCCTCCGCCTCACACAGCACGTCATCGCCGTCGAACAGCCGACCGGCGACGAATATCTTCCGTCCCTGTATCCGTTCGATGGCCGATTCAACCCGCAGCTGCCGATCGATCGGCGCGATCCTGCGGTAGTTCACGTGCAGGTAGGCGGTGCGTTGCTTCTTGCTCTCGCTGAGCTTGAACGCGGTGAACCCGAGCAGCGAGTCGAACAGATGCGCCAGTGAACCGCCGTGGACGGCGCCGTTGCGGCCGAGGTGGAAGCGCCGGAAGACCGCGGTGCCCTCGACGCGCCTGCCGCGCTCGTCGTCGACGACGTGCAGGTCGACGGGGACCGACAGGATGCTGCCCCGGTTCGGCAGGTCCATCCGGCGTCCCGACGGCGAATGCCATTCGTCGGCGTCGAACGGCTCCAGCAGTCGGTTCACCTCGTCGAGGAGGTCGGCGGCCCTGGTGATGACGTCGTCGGGTGCGTCGGCGGCCCTGGCATGGTCCTGCAGCGTCCGCACCGCCTCGATGAACCGGCCGTAGTCGGGGCCGCCACCGAGGGTCGGCACCGGCGGGTTGAACCCGCCACCGGACTGGGCCTCGTCGATCGTCACTGCTCCACCGTATTGGCTCGCCTCCCGGCGCTGGTGGCAAGGTGGCCGGTGTGATCGGCCGACTGCCTCTGCGCGACCTCTCGGGCCTGCCTCTGACCTACCCCGAGGTGGGCGCAACGGCGGGGCCGCTGCCCGCCGGATACCGCCACGTGCACGAGTCGGCGCTCGTCGGTCACGGCAGGGCCCGGTTCGAGGAGGCGGCCGCGTCGGTGATGCGCTGGGGCATGCTGCGCGGTGCGGGCGCACGGGTGCGGGCGACGTCGGAGGTCGCGGCCGTCGGGTCGGAGGTGGTGGTGACCCTCGGGCCGATCCCGGCTCCGTGCCGGGTGGTCTACGTCCTCGCCGAACCCGATCACCGCGGCTTCGCCTACGGCACCCTGCCCGGGCACCCGGAGATCGGCGAGGAACTGTTCGCGGTGCGTTACGACCCGGCGGACGACGCCGTCTACGCCGAGGTCACGGCGTTCTCCCGGCACGGGACGTGGTGGAGCCGGCTGGCAGGCCCGGTCACCTCGCTGGTGCAGCGCATCGTGAGCAAGCGCTACGTCGCGGCCGTCTGAGCCGCGATCGGTGCGACCGGCAGCAGCGCCCGCGTCGCGACGTCGAGCTGGTACGACAGGATCGCCAGCGCGAACAGCCCGATCGACAGGTTGATCAGGGCGCCGAAGCCCTCGGTCGCGAAGTCGACGAGTGCGGTCAGCAGGGTGAAGACGAGCGCGGCGTTGCGCAGCCACCGCAGCGGCCAGATGTCGTCGGTGCGCCTGCGGGCCACCATCGCCGGGAGCGAGATGGCCAGGGTGAGGACGGCAGTCACCAGCAGGATGACCGACGGCACGTTGAGGCCGTCGAGGTGGACCTTCAGGTGGTCGTCCTCGTAGAAGTAGCCGCCGAGCGCGACGCCCAGGGTGCCGAGTGACACCCCGAGGAACGAACCGGCGACCAGCAGCCAACCGACTATCGGGATCCACCGGGGACTGCGCAGGAAGCCGGGGATGAGCGCGATGGCCCGCTTCTGCGCCGCGTGCAGGCGGTCGGAGGCGGGGTCGGCGGACAGCAGCAGACCGCGGATGCGGTCGGCGTCGTCGGCGTCGGCTCCGAGTTCGCGGGCCCGCTCGACGAGCACCAGACCGACCTCGCGCCTGCGCCGGGCCAGTCCCCGCGCGACGCCGTCGGCGGCGATGGACGCCGCGGACGCGAGGCATTCGACGGCGCCCAGCGGCCGGAAGTCCCGCACCATCCGGGCGCCGAGCAGGATGACGACCACGAGGATGTACATGATCTCCGCGGCAGGCCCGTAGAAGTAGTCGTTGTCCTTGGTGATGAACTTGCCGACCTCGTCGAGGAACAGGCCGAAGCCGATGCCGCCGAGCACGACGCAGAGCACGCGGGTGCCGAAGCCGAGCGTCATCCATCCGATCACCAGGGCCAGCATCATGAACGCCCCGCCCCACAGCGCGTGCGCGATGTGCAGGTTGCCGCCGCCGATCTGCGGATAGCCGGTGAGCTGCAGGTAGCCGCGGGTCAGCAGGATCGTCGCGATCGCGATGATGATGAAGGCCTCGGTGGAACCCGGGCCGACCGCGCTGCGGGTGATGACCCCGTGCCGCCCACGACGTGTCGCTGCCACCCAACCTCCGGCCGTCGTCGAACGGCTACCCCACCGTTCTCTCGAGCCACTCCAGCACCCCGCCGGCCACTTCGTCCAGTGCCGACTCGGCGACGATCCAGTGCGGCAGGTCCGGATGCACCCGATGTTCGGCGCCGTAGCGCGCCGCGATGCGACGCGAGAGCCAGGGTGCGACGTTGCGATCGGCGCCTGCGCTCACGCAGAGCACCGGGCACGTGACCAGGGCGGCGTCGACCCGCGTCGGCGGCGCCCCCATCGACATCTCGCGGAACACCCTGCCCGAGTCGCGCACCAGCAGCGGGATGAGAGCAGCCCGCTCGGCGGCAGGCAGCGTGTTCAGCGGCACCTCGCGCATGGTGCGCGCGGACGGCAGGAACGGGCGCCCGGCGAGCACCCTTGGCAGGATCGGCACCAGGTACGGCAGCGACCGAAGCCGGGGCCACAGGACGCCGGGCGGGACCGACGCCAGCAATACGGCGGCGAGCGGCGTGCGGGCCGCGGCGATCTTCTGGGCGAGCAGACCGCCCATGCTGTGGCCGATGACGATCGCCGGCTCGCCGATGCCGTCGTAGGCGTCGAGCGCCACCGCGAAGCAGTCGTCGATCCCCGTGCGCGCGAGCACGTGGTCGTCGGTCGGGTTGCGGCCGGGCAGTGTCGGCGCGTGCACGGCGTAGCCCTGCGCCTCGAGCCTGTCGATCCATGGCCGCAGTAGTTCGGGGCGACCGAAGACGCCGTGCAGCAACAGGATTGGCGGTTTCCGGCGGTCGGTGCGGTCGTCGGCCATGGGCTCAGTATGCCGACGGGAACGGCGGGTTTCGATTACCCCGGAGGTAGCCGGCGGCTTGCGATCACGGGCCGCGCCGTCGATGCTCGACGGTGACTTCGCCTGCCGAGGCGACCAGGCCGACGAAAGGATGACGACACGTCGTGAAGGTTCACCACCTCAACTGCGGCACCATGGACTCTCCCGGCGCGGCGATCGTGTGCCACGTCCTGCTGGTCGAGACCGACGGCGGCCTGGTGCTCGTCGACTCCGGTTTCGGACTGCGGGACTGTGCCGACCCGTCGCGGATCGGCGTCACCCGGCATCTGCTTCGGCCCCGCTTCGATCCCGAGGAGACCGCCGCGCGGCAGATCCAGCGGATGGGCTTCGAGATCGCCGACGTGCGGCACATCGTCACCACGCACTTCGACATCGACCACATCGGTGGGTGGGCCGACTTCCCCGACGCCCGGATCCACGTCACCGCATCGGAGGTGAAGGGCGCGATGACGTCACCCGACCGGGTCGAGCGGTTCCGGTATCGGCCCGTCCAGTGGGCGCACGGGCCGGACATCGTCACCCACGACCCGGACGGCGAGTCGTGGCGCGGCTTCCCGGCGGCCAAGGAACTCGACGAGATCGCGCCCGGCATCGTGCTGATCTCGCTGCCCGGGCACAGCCGTGGCCACGCGTGCGTCGCCGTCGACGCGGGACACCGCTGGGTCCTGCACTGCGGCGACGCGTTCTACTACCGCGGCACCCTCGACGGCCACTCACCGATACCGCTGGCGATCAGGGTGTCCGAGGCCATGGTCGCGCACGACTCGAAGAAGCTGCGCGAGAACCAGGCCCGTCTCGCGCAGCTGCACGAGCGTCGGGACCCGGATCTACTCATCGTGTCCGCGCACGACCCGACCCTGCTCGCGGAAGCCGTGGCCACCAGCGACGTCGCGCGGTAGGTTCCAGCGATGGACGACGCCGCCGCGCTGATGGAGATCGAGGCGATCAAGCAGCTGAAGGCACGGTATTGCCGCCTGCTGGACGCAAAGGACTGGCCGGCGTGGCGACAGCTGTTCACCGACGACTTCGTCAGCGACACCAGCAAGGCGGGCGGGGTGGTCATATCCGGCGCCGACGACTTCGTCGCCTTCCTGCGCAAGACGCTGGGGTCGCCGAACAAGCCGACCGTCCACCAGGTGCACGCACCCGAGATCGAGTTGACGTCCGCGACGACGGCTCGCGGGGTGTGGGCCCTGCAGGACGTGGTGCGCCTGGCCCCCGCCTTGAATCTCGCGGGGTACGGCCACTACCACGAAACCTACGAGAAGGTCGAAGGTGCTTGGCGCATCAAGACTTCGACGTTGACCCGGCTGCGCGAGGACGTGTTCAACTCGTTGATCAGCGTGCGGATCTCCGACCGGATGCGCCGTGGCGGGGCGCGCCTGGCCACGCGGATGGCGAAGTGACGCCCGACCGAGGTCAGACCGGAATGGCCGTGCCGGTCTCGCGTTCGGCGAAGTCGACGATGCGGGCGGCGATCTCGTAGTCGCACGCCACCGCGGACCGGCCGATCAGCACGGGACCGCCGCGCAGCCCGAACCGGCCGTCGACCCCGACGTAGCTGCCCGGCGGGATGGGCTCGCTGAGGCAGTAGAGCGTCGGCGCCGCGCCTTCCTCGATGTCGTTGGCCAACACGCTGCCGACTGCCTGCACGCCGCGGTGCACCAGCGACATCACCCGGTTGTCGGAGACGTTCGACAGGTTCGACGCGACCCAGCCGGGATGTGTCAGCTGCGTCATGACCGGCGACCCGGCCGCGCGCAGCCGGCGGTCCAGCTCGAGGCCCCACAGCATCACCGCCAGCTTCGACCTGGCGTAGGCGCCCATGACGTTCCACTTGGCGTTGCGCAGATGCAGGTCGTCGAGGTCGAGCTTGGCCGAGCGGTGGGCGTCGGAGCCGACGTTGACGATCTTCGACCGCACCCGGCCGAACAGCAGGTTCGTCAGTGCGAAGGGGCCAAGGAGGTTGGTGCCGATCGTCATCTCGAACCCGTCGACGGTGTCCCTGCGGTGCTGGGACAGCGCGCCTGCGTTGTTGATCAGGACGTCGACGTCGCCGTCGAGCTTGGCGGGAAACGCCCGCACCGATGACATGTCGGCGAGGTCCAGTTCGACCACCGACGTCGACCCGCCGATCTCCGCGGCGCGCTGCTCCCCCAGCGTGGTGTTGCGCACGGCGAGGATGACGTGCGCGCCCGCACGGGTCAGCGCCCGGGCGGTGCCCAGCCCCACGCCGTTGGTCGCGCCGGTCACGATGATGCGCTGACCGCTCAGGTCGCCGAGTCGGTCCGGGGTCCAGTTCGTCGTCACGGTAGGTGACCCTACCGACGCAGCTACGGGGTCAGGCGATCGCGCCGGACTCCTTGAGGGCTTCGATGCGGTCCCAGTCCAGGCCGAGTTCCATCAGCACCAGCTCGGTGTGCTCGGACGCCATTGGCGCACGGGTGGTTTCGAGCGGTTCGTGGTTGAACTGCACGGGCCCGCGGACCACCTTGAACGGCTCGCCGCCGTCGCCTGCCTCGACCTCGACGATCATGTCGTTGGCGATGGCCTGCTCGTCGGCGGCCAGATCCAGCAGGCTCTGGAACGGCGCCCACTGACCCTTCATGGTCTTGAGGTGCTGACGCCAGTAGTCGAACGGCCTGCTGCGGATCGAGTCGGCGATCATCTCGGCGGCGGCCGCGGCGTTCTCGATGAGCGGCATGACGTCGGAGAACCGCGGGTCGTCGGCCAGTTCCGGCAGACCCAGGTGCTCGAATGCGTCCCGGATGTAGCCGGTGGGGCTGACGATGCACAGGTTGATGGTGCCGCCGTCGGAGGTCAGGTAGTTGCCGAGGAACGGATTGAACGTCGGGCCAACGGCATTGGGCATCGTCGAGCGCATCGTCTCGCCGACCTCCATGCCCTGCGTCACGCTGGCGCCTGCCGCCCACCAGGCGGTGCTGAGCAGGGAGACGTCGATCTCGGCGGTCTCGCCGGTGCGCTCGCGGTGGAACAGCGCCGCGGAGATACCGCCCGCGATGTTCATCCCGCCGATCGAGTCGCCGAACGCCGGAATGCCCTGTGGCAGAGCGCCACCGAGTTCTTCCGGGGTCAGCGCGTGACCGACGCCGCTGCGGGTCCAGAACGCCGTTCCGTCGAAGCCGCCGACGAGCCGTTCGGGCCCCTTGTCGCCGTACGCGCTGCCGCGGGCGTAGATGATGTTCGGGTTCACCGCGCGGATGTGCTCGACGTCGAACTTGTTCTTCTGCCGGGCCTGCGGCATGTAGTTGGTGAGGAAGACGTCGGCGGTCTTGGCGAGTTCGTAGAGCACCTCCTGGCCCTCGGCGGTCGAGACGTCGATGCCGACGCTGCGCTTGCCGCGGTTGGGATGCTCGATCAGCGGGTGGCGGTTCGGGTCGAGTTGGATGCCGCCCATGTAGAGGAAGCCGCGCTGGGTGTCGCCGCGCACGGGGTGCTCGATCTTGATGACGTCCGCGCCCCAGTCGGCCAGGATCGCGCCCGCCGCGGGGACGAACGTGAACTGGGCAACCTCGAGGACCCGCACTCCCTCCATCACCTTGATCACGTCAACGCACTCCTTCGCCTCGTCAGCACCGCATTACACTTCCGGCTTCGACTGTAACCGCGACTGTAACCGCTTCCGCGTCGGCGCCCGGGTCTTATCGCGCCCAGATCCGGAGGCTCGCCGCGCCGACGCCGTCGTCGTGGATGCGCTGGAAGTTGCGGCCCCCGCGTCCGAAGGTCGCCAGCACCGCGGGCGGCGCTTTGGTAGGCGGGACCGGACGGTGCTGCCAGTCGCATCTGCGCACGTGCACCAGCTCGACGGCCGTCGCGTCGGCGTCGGCGTCGTAGAACCAGGGGCCGCGCAGCCTGCCGAGCCAGAACAGCCCGTCGGGGTCACGCGTCCAGGCGAAGGCGCCGTCGGGCACGTCGGCGAACCGGGCGATGCGTCGCGCCAGCCCGTCGTCGTACCGGTCGGCAGCCATCCGCACCGCGGTGTCGAGGTCGTCGGGCGCCACGTCCAGGACACCGCCGAACCCGCACAGGCCGTGGGCGAGACCCCGGCGAATGGACGCATCCGGCGGCACGTCGTCGCGGCGCGAACGCATGGGAGCGCGGTAGGCCTCGGGTTCGGTCACACCGCTCACCCCGTGACCGACGGAGCGGCGCGGCGGCCGTCGTGCACCAGCAGGGCGACGTGCAGTGAGGTCATCGACTCCGCGTCGTCGAGGTCGACC
>JAQSXQ010000029.1 GCA_029256565.1 Mycobacterium sp. | reverse complement strand
GCGACAAGCGCTATCTCGACGATCTCGCGGCGGCCGGCGTCCCGACGGTGCCCAGCCTGTTCTTCGCGCCCGGTGACGCGGTGCGGGTGCCCGACGGCGCGGTCGTCGTCCAACCCGCCGTAGGTGCGGGCTCAGTCGGCGCCCAACGGTTCACCGATCCCGACGCAGCTGCCCGGCACGCCGCCGCCCTGCAGGCGTCCGGGCGCACCGCGCTCGTGCAGCCGTACGACCCCCGGATCGAGGCAGGCGAGACGGCGCTGGTGTTCCTTGCCGGCCAGCAGTCGCACGCCTTCACCAAAGGCCCGCTGCTGCCACCGCCGGGCAGCGCCCCCGCCATGGACGAGTCCGGCACCTACGCCGAGGAGTCACTGCGTCCGGCAGAACCCGACTTCGAACTGTGGGCCGTGGGGCACGCGGCGCTCGCAGTCGCAGCGGACCGTCTCGGCAGGGCGCCGTCGGACTTCCTCTACGCCCGCGTGGACGTCATCGGCGAGCGCGACGATCCGCGCCTGCTCGAGCTGGAACTCGTCGAGCCGTCGCTGGGATGGCGGCAGCTGAACGACGAGGACCGTGGGTTACGGCAGCGAGAGTTCGCGCTCGCCGTCGAGTCGGCTCTCGACGGGTTCGGCCTTGGTCCGCTGTCGCATCGACGCCCATAGCGCGGCCGTCGCGCCCGTGCAGATCGCGGCACCCGCGACGTGCACTGCCACCAGGGCTGCGGGCACGCCGGTGAAGAACTGCACCGTTCCGACCATGCCCTGCAGCGCGACCAGGATCACCAGCACGACGAGCCGCATGGTGACGGGGCGCGGTGCGCGCACGGCCAGCAGCGCGAACGCGAGACCGATGAGCAGGCAGAGGTAGGCGGTCACCAACGCGGAGTGCCGGTAGACCAGCGTGACGATGTCCAGACCCAACCGCGGGATGGGCGCGTCGATGCTCTTGTCGCCGGCGTGCGGGCCTGCGCCGGTGACCATGGTCCCGGTGACGAGGACCACCGACAGCGCCATGGCGCTCAGAAAGGTCAACTGGCGCAATGGCTTCGGGACCATTCGCTGAGGAACTCCGTCGTCGGGTTCGCCGATCTTGACGTACAGCAGCACGGCCAGCCACACCATCGCCATCGACACCAGCAGGTGGATCGCGACCGTCCACCACAGCAGCCCGGTGAGGACGGTGATGCCGCCGATGACCGCTTGCGCGACGGTCGAGGCAGGCATCAGCCAGGCATAGACCACCACCTCGCGGCGACGTCGGGCGCGGAGCACGGCGAGGACGGCCAGCGCGGCGGTCAGCACCACGAGGAAGGTGATCAGGCGGTTGCCGAACTCGACGGCCTGGTGGATGCCCGGGACCTCGGCGTGCGGGACCGGAGTGAAGCTGCCGGGGAAGCACTGGGGCCACGTCGGGCAGCCCAGTCCCGAGGCGGTCACGCGGACGATCGAGCCGGTCACCGCGATGCCGCCCTGGGTGAGTACGACGACCGCAGCGATGATGCGCTGTACGCGCAGGCTGGGTAGGGGCAGCAGGTCGACGCCCTTCATGAACAAGCGTCGGATGGCCACGGTTCGATGGTAGGACAAACCTAACTACAAGCCGTAGTAGGGGGCCGTGCGGCTCAGGTGAAGCGGAACCACCGCAGCGCGCACAACGCGGCGACCACACCCCACGCGGCCAGCACGGCCACGCCGAACCAGTCCACCGACAACGTCATCGCCTGGGTCAGCGCCTCGGTGAGCGCGCCCGACGGGGTCAGTCGCGCGATCCAGTGCAGGGCGTTGGAGACGATCCCGCCCTCGAGCGTCAGCGCGCCGAAGCCCGCGAAGATGAACCACAGCAGGTTGGCCACCGCGAGCACGATCTCGGCGCGCAGCGTTCCGCCCAGCAGCAGCCCGAGTGCAGCGAACGCGGCCGTGCCGAGCGCGATGACCAGTGCCCCGAGCGCCAGGCCCGCGGGTTCCGGGCGCCAGCCGAGCCCGATGCCGATCGCGCCCAACAGCACCGACTGCAGGAATACGACGGTGACGACGGCCAGCGACTTGCCCGCGATGATGCCCCACACCGGCAGGGCCGTCGCACCGAGACGCTTCAGCGCGCCGTAGCGCCGGTCGAACGCCACCGCGATCGCCTGGCCGGTGAACGCCGTCGAGATCACGGCCAACGCCATGATCGCCGGAACGAACGTCGCAGCGCGGTTCGGACCGAAGTCGCCAAGCGGCAGCAGCGTCATCCCGACCAGCAGGGTGATCGGGATGAACATCGTCAGCAGCAGCTGCTCACCGTTGCGTAGCAGCAGCTTCAGTTCCAGGCCGAACTGGGCGGCCAGCATCTTCGGCACCGTTGCGGGCCTCGGGTCCGGGGTGAACGTGCCCGGTTCGAACCTGTTCGTGGTCATCGCAACCCGCCGATCGTCGTCGACTCTGCTGTGAGATCGCGATTCGGGCCGGATCGGTGATCTCCCAGCAGTCTCGGCGGTGTTCCCGTAGCGCTCGTCATATCCGTTGGTTCCTCGCGCAAGCGCTCGTCACGGCCGAAGCTCCCGTCCGGTCAGGTCGAGGAACACGTCCTCGAGGCTGCGCTGCTCGACCCGCATGCCCGTCGCCAGCACGTCGAGGCGGGCGCACCACGAGGTCACCGTCGACAGCACCTGCGGATCGACGTGGCCCTCCACCAGGTACTCCCCGGGGGCCACCTCCGTCGCGCGGTACGTCTCGGGCAGCGCGGAGATCAGCAGTGACAGATCGAGTTTCGGGGGAGCGGAGAACCGGAGCTGGTTCTCGGCGCCGCGCTGCATCAACTCACTCGGCGTACCCGTGGCCACCGCCGCGCCGCGATCGATGATCATGAGCCGGTCGGCGAGCTGCTCGGCCTCGGTCAGCTGGTGGGTGGTCAGGACCACGGTCACGCCGTCGCGGCGCAGCCCGTCGATCAAGTCCCAGACGACGATGCGCGCGTGGGCGTCCATGCCCGCGGTCGGCTCGTCGAGGAAGACGAGTTCGGGCCTGCCGACGATGGCGCAGGCGAGAGCCAGCCGCTGCTGCTGACCGCCAGACAGCCGCCGGTAGGTGGTGCGGGCCGAGTCGGTGAGGCCGAGGACGTCCATCAGCCAGGCCGGGTCCAGCGGGCGCGCGGAGTACGCCGCGACGAGGCCGAGCATCTCGCCGGCCCGCGCCGCCGGGTAGCCGCCGCCGCCCTGCAGCATGACGCCCATCCGCTCACGCAAGCGCGCGTTGTCCGCGACCGGATCCAGTCCCAGGATCCGGATGCTGCCCGACTCCGGCTTGAGGAATCCCTCGCACATCTCGATCGTGGTGGTCTTGCCCGCGCCGTTGGGGCCGAGCAGGGCGAACACCTCGGCCCGCCGCACGTCGAGGTCCAGGCCGTCGACGGCCACGGTCGCGCCGTACCGCTTGGTGATGCCGCGCAGCCGGACGACGGCGTCCCCCGAGTCGTCGACGTCCGGGGAACCCTCGCGCGCGGAGCCGGGAACGTCGGAACGGGAGGTCACGGAGATTCAGCGTAGGCGTCGGGCCGCGCGGTCGGCGGCGGCGGTGGCTTCGACCCGGCGCTGGGCGGCTCGGGCGGGCCTACGTCGGCGACCTCGGGCTCGACCGGCGGGCGCCACGGCAGCCGGCGGTAGGTGAACGCGATGAGCAGGGCCACGATGATCGCGCTGGCGCCGGTGGCGTCGACGATCTGGAACAGCGCGAAGCGGTCGCCGTTGGCGGTCGGCCCGAAGATGCCCACGACCAGCGACAACACGATCGTCGTTCCGCGGAACCCAGGCCGCGACGCCCAGGTGGCCAGTGGGATGATCGCCCACAGCAGGTACCAGGGCTGGACGACGGGGAACAGCAGCACCGTCGCGCCCAGTGCGACGCCGAGGCCGCCGACCGGGTTCAGGCGCCCGCGCAGGACCGCGAGCAGCAGCCAGGTCACCAGGATCGCGATGATGATCACACCGATGGCGCGAGTCAGGCCGAGGATGGCCGTCGTGTGGTCGCCGAGTCCGAGCAGGATGCCCACCTGACCGGTGCCGAGCGCCACCAGCGTCGGAGGTGACATCCACGACCGCACCACGTTCGCCGTGCCGAGGGTGAACAGCCACCCGAAGCCCAGTCCGCTCGCCCAGCCGACCAGCGCCATCACGGCCACCGACACGGCGGCCAGCGAACCGCCCGCGAGGAAGAAGGCCTTGACGGTTCCGCCCCACCGACACGCCAGGGCCATCGCCACGAACCCGACCGCAAGCAGCGACGGCAGCTTCACCTGCGACGACAGGGCGATCAGCACCGTGCCGAGCAGCAGCATCGCCATGGGCATCCACTGCGCCCACTCGTCCCGGCCGTGCGGCCGCCGCAGCGGGCGGGGCAGCAGCCGGCCCGCGGCCTGCACGCCGCGCAGCGCGAATTCGGTGCCTGCGAGCATCAGGCCGAGCATCAGCGCCTCGTTGTGGATGCCCGCGACCAAATGCATGAACAGCAGCGGGTTGCACGGTCCCAGCCACAGCGCGCTGACCTCGGCGACGCCGCAGCGACGCGCCAGGCGCGGCGTGGCCCAGACGATCAGGCCGACGCCGAGCAGCACGACCAGTCGGTGCAGCAGCACGGCGAACACGATGTCGTCGCCGGTGAGTTCGGAGATGCCCCGCCCGATCCAGAGGAACAGCGGTCCGTAGGGCGCGGGCGTGTCCCGCCACAGGCTCGGCACCGACAGGGTGAGGACGTGGTCGAGCCCCAGGCCCGGCGCGGGGCCCACGACGTAGGGATCCAGCCCGTTGCGGGCGATCGCGCTCTGCGCCAGGTAGGAGTAGACGTCCTTGCTGTACATCGGGGGAGCGATGAGCAGCGGCAGCGCCCACAGCAGCAGGGTGCGATCGATCTGGCTCCGCGACATGCGCCGGGGGCCCAGCGCAAAGCGGCCGAGCATCAGCCAGGCCAGCGCCATGATGACGGCGCCGGTGGTGGTCATCGTCAGCGACACGGTCTGGATGCGCGACGGCAGGTTGAGCAGCCGGACGCCGAACGTGGGGTCCTGCACCACCGGCCGGGCACCCGCGCCGAGCGCCCCGATCGCCATGAGCACGGTGCCCGTCGCGCCGAACACGCGGGTGCGGCGCATGAGCGCGACCTCGTCGGCCTTCAGCGGCGACCCGATTGCGACCTCGTCGGCGTGCCAACGGGCAACGGCCGAGCTGAGAGACTGTAGGCGGGCTGCCATCACAGCAGCGTAACCGGCGTCGTATTCCCGTCCGGAGGTGTGATTGTTCTCCCCGCGAGCTAAGGGTCACCTTGCTAGACCGACCCCTGGAATTGCGTCACACTGGTGTTGTGAAATTCCGTTCCGAGGTCGCGCGTGGGCATGACGCCATGCCTGCGACCCAGGACGGGCACACCAGGAAGGCGATCATCCGGCTGCTGCTGGAATCGGGCTCCATCACCGCGAGCGCGATCGGCGACAGGCTGGGCATCTCGGCCGCAGGCGTGCGTCGTCACCTCGACGCCCTCATCGAGGCCGGTGACGCCGAGTCCGTGGCCGCCGCGAGCTGGCAGCACAGCGGCCGTGGCCGTCCCGCCCGCCGCTACCGCCTGAGCGCCGGTGGCCGGGCCAAGCTCGAGCACGCCTACGACGATCTCGCCGTCGCTGCGATGCGGCAGTTGCGCGAGATCGGCGGCGACGACGCGATCCGCACGTTCGCCAGGCGTCGCATCGACACCATCCTCGCGGGAGTATCCGACGGCCCCGCCGACGTTGCCACCAAGGTCGACCGCGTGGCAGGCGCGTTGACCGAGGCGGGTTACGCCACCACCACCGCGCCGGTGACCGGACCGCTCAGCGGTGTGCAGATCTGCCAGCACCACTGCCCGGTGTCGCACGTCGCCGAGGAGTTCCCCGAGTTGTGCGACGCCGAGCGCGAGGCCTTCGCCGAGATCCTGGGCACCCACGTCCAGCGGCTGTCGACGATCGTCAACGGCGACTTCGCCTGCACCACGCACGTTCCCGTCGACCCAGCCAAGCAAGCCACCGGCGGGCAAGCCCCAGACACGCAGTTCCCTCGGCATCCAGCCCTCGCCGAGTCCACCACCACGATCGAGCAAGGAGCGTCGACATGACGACCACCCCCGAGGCACCACAGCTGACCCAGGAAGAGACCATCGCGTCGCTGGGCACCTACGGCTACGGCTGGGCGGACTCCGACGTCGCGGGCGCCAGCGCCCAGCGTGGCCTCAGCGAGGCAGTCGTGCGCGACATCTCGGCCAAGAAGAGCGAACCGCAGTGGATGCTCGACATGCGCCTGAAGGCACTGCGCACGTTCGACAAGAAGCCGATGCCGAACTGGGGTTCCGACCTCGAGGGCATCTTCTTCGACAACATCAAGTACTTCGTGCGGTCCAGCGAGAAGCAGGCCGCCACGTGGGACGACCTGCCCGCCGACATCAAGAACACCTACGACCGGCTCGGCATCCCCGAGGCCGAGAAGCAGCGTCTGGTGTCCGGTGTCGCGGCGCAGTACGAGTCCGAGGTCGTCTACCACTCGATCCGCGAGGATCTCGAGGCCCAGGGCGTGATCTTCCTCGACACCGACTCGGCGCTCAAGCAGCATCCCGAGCTGTTCCAGGAGTACTTCGGCACGGTGATCCCGGCCGGTGACAACAAGTTCTCCGCGCTGAACACCGCGGTGTGGTCGGGCGGCTCGTTCATCTACGTGCCCAAGGGCGTCCACGTGGACATCCCGCTGCAGGCCTACTTCCGCATCAACACCGAGAACATGGGCCAGTTCGAGCGCACGCTGATCATCGTCGACGAGGACGCCTACGTGCACTACGTCGAGGGCTGCACCGCGCCGATCTACAAGTCGGACTCGCTGCACTCCGCGGTCGTCGAGATCATCGTCAAGCCCGGTGGCCGCTGCCGCTACACCACCATCCAGAACTGGTCGAACAACGTCTACAACCTGGTCACCAAGCGTGCGCGGGCCGAGGCCGGCGCCACGATGGAGTGGGTCGACGGCAACATCGGCTCCAAGGTGACCATGAAGTACCCGGCGGTCTGGATGACCGGCGAGCACGCCAAGGGCGAGGTCCTGTCGGTGGCGTTCGCGGGCGAGGGCCAGCACCAGGACACCGGCGCCAAGATGCTGCACCTCGCGCCCAACACCTCGAGCAACATCGTCTCGAAGTCGGTGGCGCGTGGCGGCGGCCGGGCGTCCTACCGTGGCCTGGTCCAGATCAACAAGGGTGCGCACGGTTCGCGTTCGAGCGTGAAGTGCGATGCGCTGCTGGTCGATTCGATCAGCCGCAGCGACACCTACCCGTACGTCGACATCCGCGAGGACGACGTCACGATGGGCCACGAGGCCACCGTCTCCAAGGTCAGTGCGGATCAGCTGTTCTACCTGATGAGCCGCGGCATGACCGAGGACGAGGCCATGGCGATGGTCGTCCGCGGCTTCGTCGAGCCCATCGCGAAGGAACTGCCGATGGAGTACGCGCTCGAACTGAACCGGCTCATCGAACTGCAGATGGAAGGCGCCGTCGGGTGACCCAGAACAATCTCACCGAAGCGGCCGAGGCCGCCAAGAACGGCGGGTCGACGCTGGCGGCCCTCAACAAGGGCGAGCTGTTCTCGTCCTTCGACGTCAACGCCTTCGAGGTACCGGGCGGTCGCGACGAACTGTGGCGGTTCACCCCGCTGAAGCGGCTGCGCGGCCTGCACGACGGATCGGCTCCCGCCACCGGCTCGGCGACGATCGAGGTCACCGACCGCCCCGGCGTCACCGTCGAGACGGTCCAGCGCGGCGACGCACGCCTCGGCCAGGGCGGCGTGCCGTCGGATCGAGTTGCAGCGCAAGCATTCTCGTCGTTCGAGCAGGCCACCATCGTCACGGTCGCGCGCGACACCGAGGTGTCCGAGCCCATCGAGATCACCGTCGACGGACCCGGTGAGGGCGCAGTGGCCTACGGGCACCTGCAGATCCGCATCGAGGAGCTGTCCCGGGCCATCGTCGTGGTGGACCTGCGGGGCAGCGGCACTTACGCCGACAACGTCGAGATCATCGTCGGCGACGCCGCCGGCCTCGGCGTCATCTGGATCGCCGACTGGGCCGACGACATGGTGCACGTCAGCGCGCATCACGCGAAGCTCGGCAAGGATTCCGTGCTCGGCCACGTCAACGTCACCCTCGGTGGCGACGTCGTGCGCACCGCGGCCAACGTGCGCTTCACCGCGCCCGGTGGCGACGCGCAGATGCTCGGCACCTACTTCGCCGACGACGGACAGCACTTCGAGTCACGCCTTCTGATCGATCACGCGCAGCCGAACTGCAAGTCCGACGTGCTGTACAAGGGTGCGCTGCAAGGCGATCCGGATTCCAAGAAGCCCGATGCCCACACGGTGTGGATCGGCGACGTGCTGATCCGTGCCGAGGCCACCGGCACCGACACCTACGAGGCGAACCGCAACCTGGTGCTCACCGACGGTGCCCGCGCAGACTCGGTGCCCAACCTCGAGATCGAGACCGGCGAGATCGCCGGCGCCGGACACGCCAGTGCGACCGGCCGGTTCGATGACGAGCAGCTGTTCTACCTGCGTGCCCGCGGCATCCCCGAGGAGCAGGCCCGTCGCCTGGTGGTGCGCGGTTTCTTCGGCGAGATCATCGCCAAGATCGCCGTGCCCGCAGTGCGTGAGCGACTGACCGAAGCCATCGAACGAGAACTAGCCATCACCGAATCGAGAAGTAGCTGACATGACCACTCTTGAAGTGAAAGACCTCCACGCCTCCGTCATCTCCGCCGAGGGCGGCGCCGACATCGAGATCCTCAAGGGCGTGAACCTGACCGTGCGGTCGGGGGAGACCCATGCGGTCATGGGGCCCAACGGATCCGGCAAGTCGACGCTGTCCTACGCCATCGCCGGCCACCCGAAGTACACCGTCACGTCGGGATCGATCACCCTCGACGGCGAGGACGTCCTCGAGATGAGCATCGACGAGCGCGCCCGTGCGGGCCTGTTCCTGGCGATGCAGTACCCCGTCGAGGTGCCCGGTGTGTCGATGTCGAACTTCCTGCGCACGGCGGCCACCGCTGTCCGCGGCGAGGCGCCGAAGCTCCGGCACTGGGTCAAGGAGGTCAAGACCGCGATGAGCGATCTCGACATCGACCCGGCGTTCAGCGAGCGCAGCGTCAACGAAGGCTTCTCCGGCGGCGAGAAGAAGCGCCACGAGATCCTGCAGCTCGGCCTGCTCAAGCCGAAGATCGCGATCCTCGACGAGACCGATTCGGGCCTCGACGTCGACGCGCTGCGCGTCGTCAGCGAGGGCGTCAATCGCTACGCTGCGGCGGAGAACGCCGGCGTGCTGCTGATCACCCACTACACGCGCATCCTGCGCTACATCCAGCCGCAGTTCGTGCACGTCTTCTTCGACGGCCGGATCATCGAGTCCGGCGGTCCGGAGCTGGCCGACGAACTCGAGGAGAACGGCTACGAGCGCTTCACGCAGTCTGCCGCTTCGGGAGCCTGACGTGACGGCCACGCGGACCTCTGACGTCGACGTGGCCGTGGACGTCGACCGGATTCGCACGGACTTCCCGATCCTCGACCGGGTGATGCGTGGCGGGAATCGGTTGGCGTACCTCGACTCCGGTGCCACGTCGCAGAAGCCGCTCGCCGTCCTCGACGCCGAGCGCGACTTCCTGTTGACCTCCAACGGTGCGGTGCACCGCGGGGCCCATCAGTTGATGGAGGAGTCGACCGACGCCTACGAGCAGGGGCGTGCGGACATCGCCCGCTTCGTGGGGGCCGACACCGACGAACTCGTGTTCACCAAGAACGCGACGGAGGCCATCAACCTGGTCGCCTACACGTTGGGCGACAGGCGTTTCGAGCGCGC
>JAQSXQ010000028.1 GCA_029256565.1 Mycobacterium sp. | reverse complement strand
ACCAGCTTCGCTGACGGTCGCGGACGTTCCACCGCGTCCCGCACCGCGAACAAACCTGGATCACGCGACCAGCCTACGGCTCTCAGACCGTGCCCACGCCGCCGTCGTCGGTGACGACGGGACGACCGGCCGCAGCCCAGGCGGCCATGCCTCCGGCGACGTTGATCGGCTCGAATCCATTGCGGGCGAGGTACTCGGCGACGCGCTGCGACCGGCCGCCGAGGTGACACATCACGTAGAGCTTGGCGTCACCGTCGATCTCGGCGATGCGGGCGGGTACGTCGCCCATCGGAATGTGCTGAGCGCCCTCGACGTGGCCCTGCTGCCACTCGTCGTCCTCGCGAACGTCGAGCAGCACCACCGAGTCTCCGAACGTCAGCGGAACGTCCGCGATGTCCGCCTGTGCGACCCCGTCACTCATCACGCGTGTCCAATCTCCGTCGTCGTCCCCCGGTGTCCGGCCGATGCCAATGCTGGCATGAACGACTTCCGCACGAGCCTCCGGAGCCAGCAATGTCGAGGCTATCCACAGTTTCCACAGATTCATCCACAGGCCATGATCGCGTGTGGACGTCCCTGAACCGCGCAATCCGTTACTTCGGCGTGACCCATTGGGGATAAACGACGCCCTCTACCCACATGTGATCGACCTCAAACACACTCGCTGAGCGAATCATTCCCGCCCGTCTCGAGCGCACCCTGCGCAGCGCGGGTTCCGCGCAACGTGATTCGATCGTGCCGTGCTGCGCTTCGGGTACCGCCGGATGGACGCTCTACGTGCGCGAATCCCGGCGCCGAGGTCGGTATGCCATGGCGATTTCGCGACGCGCCGGCAAGCCGCTATGATCGTCGTCACAGAGTCGCGTTGTGACAGATCTCACTGGGGGACGACATCGATCGTGCAGGTCAGGAGTTCGTGATGGCATCACATCCCATGGGTCCCAACCCCGCCATGCCGCCGTCGGAGTGGAACTCCTCTGCACACGTCTACACCCGCAGCCAACTGATGGCGTGCCTACGCGCAGGCATCATCGCCCTCGCGCTGCTGGCCGTCCTGGCCCTGATCATTCTGTTCTGATCCCGCTCCGCCCGGTAGGACTTCACCTCGACCGGGTATGACTTGGGGTATGCGCACGCGTCCTTGCGGTGTGCGCACCCATGGAGCAATGTGGACGATGATCTTGAGATCCACGCACTCCACCGATCACCTAGGGAAGGAAACACGTGGCTGAATACACGCTGCCTGATTTGGACTACGACTACGGTGCGCTCGAACCGCACATCTCCGGTCAGATCAACGAGATCCACCACAGCAAGCACCACGCGACGTACGTCAAGGGCGTCAACGACGCGATCGCCAAGCTCGACGAGGCCCGCAGCGCGGGCGATCACGCGGCGATCTTCCTCAACGAGAAGAACCTCGCCTTCCACCTCGGTGGCCACGTCAACCACTCGATCTGGTGGAAGAACCTGTCCCCCAACGGTGGCGACAAGCCGACCGGCGACCTGGCCGCCGCGATCGACGACCAGTTCGGGTCGTTCGACAAGTTCCAGGCGCAGTTCACTGCCGCCGCCAACGGGCTGCAGGGTTCCGGCTGGGCCGTGCTCGGCTACGACACGCTCGGCGGCCGGCTGCTGACCTTCCAGCTGTACGACCAGCAGGCCAACGTCCCGCTGGGCATCATCCCGCTGCTGCAGGTCGACATGTGGGAGCACGCCTTCTACCTGCAGTACAAGAACGTGAAGGCCGATTACGTCAAGGCCTTCTGGAACGTGGTCAACTGGGCGGACGTCCAGGAGCGCTTCACCAAGGCGACCTCGTCGGCCAACGGCCTCATCTTCGGCTAGCCGACACCGCTCGACGGAGGGCCCCGCGCATCGCGCGGGGCCTTTCTGTTGCGTTCTGGCAGTCGTGTCCTCTTGCGTGCCAGTGCCTGGCTACCGCATTCTGACGTGATCGACCCACAGTCGTGTCGGGGCAACCAGCTGGCTGTCGGCGAACGGAGGCGACATGGACACGGGTTCGAGCAAAGCGGTCGAGATCTCCCCCTTCCACGCGGGAGGATCACTCAAGGGGTTCGTGGTGTCCGGGCGATGGCCGGATTCGACCAAGGAGTGGGCGCAGCTGCTGCGGGTCGCGGTCCGCGTCGCCTCGCTGCCGGGGCTGCTTGCCACCACCACGATCTTCGGGGTGCGGGAGGAACTGCCCGACGCCCCGGCCCCCGGGACGATCGGACTGGTCCTGGCCGAGGGCACGGTGGTCGGTGAGTCCGCGATCGCCCCTGGCCACTTCGCCGATCGGCAGCCGCCCGCGCTGCTCATGCTGCACCCGCCTTCGGAGACGACGCCGTCGCTGCCCGAGTGCATGGGCGCGGCGTCGGGATGCGTCCTGCTGCCGGGCATTCCGCACCTCGGTCTCGAGCACCGCGCGGCGTGGGTGGAGGCCGAGTCCGACGGGACCGTCACGTCGATGGTGAGCCGCGTCGGCGTCGACCCGATCAGCCATCCCGACACCGCGATCCTGGCCATGCTGCTTGCCGCATAAGGGTTTTCGCAACGCCTGACGCCGGTCTACGAAACCCGGAATACGGGTTCCCGAAATCGGCCCCAGGACTGGCGCCCTGGCGGAAACGCCATTACCGTCGTGGTATCAGCGAAGGGGAGTAGCCCCCAATCGTCGTGTCGACATACTGGCGTCAAGCCCGGCAGGCGAACCGCATCCAACGCGGTGGGCGAGACCTTCGACCGAATGCCCGAGCAGTGTGAGCCGCTGCGCGGGTGACGTGTCGAGAGGGTCCCTCGTGTTCAGCGCCGCTCTGCTCAGCCTCGGTGTCGTGTTCCTCGCCGAACTCGGCGACAAGTCGCAGTTGATGACCATGACCTACGCGCTGCGCCACCGCTGGTGGGTGGTGCTGTCCGGCGTGGGCATCGCCGCGTTCCTGGTACACGGCCTCTCCGTGCTGATCGGCCACTTCCTCGGGCTGACGCTGCCCGAGCGTCCCATCGCCTTCGCCGCGGCGATCGCGTTCCTCCTGTTCGCGGCGTGGACGTGGCGTGACAGCCGCTCCGGGAACGACGACGACGCCGCGCCCGTGGTCGAGCCGCGCTTCGTGATCTTCGCGGTCATCTCGTCGTTCGTGCTGGCCGAACTCGGCGACAAGACGATGCTGGCCACCGTCGCGCTGGCCAGTGACAACGACTGGGCCGGCGTGTGGATCGGCGCCACCATCGGCATGGTGCTCGCCGACGGCGTGGCGATCATCGTGGGCAGGCTGTTGCACCGCAGGCTGCCCGAGCGGTTCCTGCACCAGATGGCCAGCGTGTTGTTCCTGCTGTTCGGGCTCTGGCTGCTGTTCGAGAACGCCCTGAAGTGGCACGTCATGGCGCTGACGTCGACGGGCATCGTCGCAGTCGCGGCCATCACGGCGGCTTCGGTGAGCATCGCGCGGGCACGCAGGGCGCGGCGCGAGGCACCGGCACAACGGGAACCGTCGCCAGAACCCACCACCCCGGGTGCTGGCTATCCCGGCGTCCGCGACTGATCGACTCCAAGGCGCGGCCCGCCCACTGAACCGACTGCGTGCGGGGCATGACGTAGCTATCGAGGTCATAAAGTTGTCACATCCTGAGCAAATGACGATCTCAGTATGTCCACCCGTTCCCGCCGGTAGCGGCGCGTGATCCGCGAGCCGGACGCGACGCGCGCTTCGGCCCCTGCGACTTGGGCAAAACAACGACCGCGTTAGTATTTGCTTAGCCAAGATGCTCGTCGACGTGGCCGTGGCCCGGACAAAGTCCTGCTAGACGGTATGGCAGGCCAGAGCCGCGGAGGGTAGTGTCGAGTTTCGGGTGGTTTGCACTTGGCTCTCGCGGCTTCAATCGCTACGATGATCAGCAAATACGGAACCGAGACGCCCGACCGTACTGTTTAGTGGAGGATTTTTCGATGAGCATGACGTTTTCCGCGCGGCTGAACCGCCTCTTCGACACGGTCTACCCGCCCGGACGCGGCCCGCACACGTCGGCTGAAGTGATTGCTGCCCTCAAGTCGGAGGGCATCACGATGTCGGCTCCGTACCTGTCGCAGCTCCGCTCGGGCAACCGGACCAACCCCTCGGTAGCCACCATGGCCGCACTTGCCAACTTCTTCCGGATCAAGCCGGCGTACTTCACCGACGACGAGTACTACGAGAAGCTCGACAAGGAGCTGACGTGGCTCGCGAGCATGCGCGACGAGGGCATCCGTCGTATTGCGGCGAGGACCGTTGGGCTGTCACCCGAGGCCAAGCAGGACCTGGTGGAGAAGGTCGACGAGCTCCGCCGCCAAGAGCACCTGGACGATTAGCCCGGGCGGCACCGCCCCGCGGTGCCCCCTCGGCGTCCGGCGAAAATTGACGGATCCGCTGCTTACGACGCGGCAACCTCCACCGCGCCGTTCATCCGTCGATACTGATCGGCGATGGCCAGAATCCACTCACGATCCGAGTACGTCGGCGGCTGACGCAGCCACGTAGGGCCGGGAAACCGGTCGTTTGCCGTCGGTTCGGCTCCACCTTCTCCGGCATGAATCCACTCGGCGATTCGACGTGCCTGCGCCTCCGGTGCAACGTCGGCGCCCGGTTCGTCGAACGCGTGATGGTCCGCATCCTCGAGCACCCGGGTGGCCTCCAGATAGAGCGCGTCCGAGATCAGCGACATCTGCTCGGCAACCCGGAACAGCAGCGGCCCACGGGGCCGCACACCGATCCCGATGTTCGGCTGCCGTCGGCTCAACTCCTGCAGCAGTGGCTGAATCACGCGCAGTTCGCGTCTGGCGCCGAACCAGTCCTCCACGCTCGGCAGCAGTGAGCCGCTGGCGACCACCAACATCGCGCAGCCCAACAGAGTCGCCGCCGAGCCAACGCCGATGAAGCGGGTGTTGCCCACCGCCCGCAGCAGGAAGAACGCACTGGCCATGACGATCAGCGCGATGCCGACGGTGAACAGGAACAGGGCGCGCCCCCGCCGCGTGCGATTCGAGTGGCGAACGCCCGCCCACGCCACCAGGGTCAGCGCCAGCAGAACGTAGAGCAGCGGCAGCAGCCACGTGAACGCCGTACCGCTGGACCCCAGGTTGCGGCGCAGGTACTCCTCGGGCGACATCTCCGGCTGCTGCGGCGTGGTGAAGAAGGCGACCAGCGTGACGACCGCGATGAAGGCGGCCACCGAGTACTGGATGATCGCGATGCGCCGAACCGTCGCGGGCTTGCGGGCCGACGACGCCGAGGTGATCATCACGCAACTACCGGCCGCGCACGCCACCAATGCGACGTGGCTCAGCACGGTGGACACGTTCGGCCAGCGCAGCAGGGTGTCGATCAGCAGGGTGAGCGGCTGCCAGTTCAGCGCTGCCACCAGCCCCAGACTGCCGAGCGCCAAGATCATCGCCGCGCTGACGAGCGACTGCTTGTTGACCAGCGCCCAGCCGATGCGAAGGCCGGTCGCCAGGCCGAGGAGACCGGCGATGACCCAGACGATCAACCAAACGCCTCTCCGAGCCGTACCTGCACGATCGAAGAGCGGTCCGACGGCAGCCGGCCCAGGCGGTAGATCAGCAGTGCGGCGAAGTCCTCGGCTTCCTGTTCGGCGTCCTCGCCTGCGGGGCCCATGCAGCCCGTGCGCTGGTTGAGCATGTAGCCGATGAGGTCCGAGCTGGCCAGTTCGACGGTGTCACGGGCGGCTTCGACGACCGAGATGCCCTCGTGGTCGAGTACCAGGTGGCCGAGTTCGTGCGCCAGGGTGCGGTCGCCCGCGGGCAGACCCCGCTGAATGAGGAAGACGTCGCGGTCGGTGTACTGCCGCCACTGGCCGCAGACGCCGGCGGGCAGGTCGGCCATCTTCAGTTCGATCGGTCGGCCGCGATGATCCGCGACCGCGTCGACGAGACGAGCGAGTGACACCTCACCACGTCGAGGTGCGAGGTCGAGAACCTCGTTGACCGCGCGGGTGACACGACGGCTGGCGGGCAATTCGACCCCCTCTCCACGGTTCGACTATGACGTCTTAGTTCCGCTTGCGCGGACGACTCCGATCAGCCCATGAAGCGCGCTGGGCCTCCCGCATGCACCGCGCGCCCGGCCCGTGCCTGGCGGTAACCGATGAGACCACCGGCACCCGTCAAGACGAGGATTCCGGTCACGCCGGGTACGGCGACGGCCGCGACCTGACCGAGTCCTGCTGCGCGCAGGTATTCGACGTAGCCCATCCGGTACGTCGGTGCGGGAAGGAGCTGATTCCCGGCCGCAGTGGCGACGGGGTTCGTCGGTTGCTGCTCGGGCAGGGGCGCCTGCTCGGCCGGCTTGCCGAAATCAGGGGTGCCCTCGGGACGAGGAGCGGCGGCGGGCGGCGCCAGCCTCGGCACACCGGGGATGGTGGCGCCACCGGCATTCGCTCCGCCGCCACCGCCGCCGGGACCCGCGCCCGCGCCGGTCCCCGGGGGGAAGGCGGGCAGGGTGATCGGCTGGAACGGCAGCTGCGAGGCAGCGGTCGCCAGACCCGTCACGGCGTCGAGCCAGGGCTGCGCGAAGGTGGTGAAGTCGGTGACCCACTGCCCGGGGATCTGCGTGAGCGTGCCGGGGAGTTGAGTGAGGTCGGGGAACTGCAACCGCGGCAACTGCATCTGCGGCAATTGCGGCGGGTTGAACACCGGCTGCTCGCCGGTACTTCCGCCACCGCCCGAGTCACCGCTGGGCGGCTGGGCGTTGAACCACCACGACCACGGCCACTGGAAGGCCGGTAGCACCTCCGGGTCGGTCGGGTCGGCCAAGGCAACCAGGCCTTCCTGGCCGGGAACGATGATGACCGGATCCGGCAAGACGGCCGGCTCCGTGACCGGCGCCTCGACGGCGGCCGCGGGGGATGGCGCGCCGGTCGCCGACGGGTCGGACTCACCCTTCGCAGCCGCCTCGGGATCGGCTTCGCCGAGTTCGCCCGCGGGATCTTCACCAGTTTGCGGATCGACGACCGGCGGAGGTTCCACGGGTTTGCTGGCAGTCGGGGTGCTCGGCGTTCCGGTGACCGTGCCGGAGCCCGGTGTGGGCTCGACGTCGGTCCGCCCGTTCCCCACGGTGGACGTCGGACCGGTCGCAGGGCCCGAAGTTCCGGTCGAACCCGTGGTGGAACCGGGCGTCGTACCGGGTGCCGGAGCGGTGCCAGTGGGGTCCGCGGCCTGCCCCGTCCCGGTGCCTGCGGTGCCGCCGGTCGTGTCGCCGGACGTACCGTCTTCGGGACTGGCAAAGGCCAGTGACGCACTGCCACCCGTCACGAGCAGGCCGGACGCCACCAGGCATGCCGCCGCGGCGATGCGCGCTCGCGTAACCACGTCACCACCACCTCTCTCGGGGTCGCCGGTCGGCAAACATCGATTACCTCGATTGTTGCACAACCCAGGCCCGCTGTTTGCTGGTGCGGAGAACCATTCCCTTACGGATGGGGCGAGGCGGTGCCCCGGGGGTTCCGGCGATAGTGTGGTCGCACACAGCACAGCCAGGTCGCTGGACCTCGATTGACCAACCAGGAGGCAGCCGGGATGGGCCTGTTCAAACGCCGCAAGAGTCGCGCCACCCGCCGCGCGGAGGCCAGTGCCATCAAGGCAAAGGCGAAGTTGGAGGCCAAGCTCTCGGCCAAGAACGACCTGCGGCGCATCAAGGTCGAGAACAAGCGGGAGACCAGGGCGCTCAAGGCCGAGCTGCAGGCCCGCCGGGAGAGCGACCGCACCGCGCTGAAGGTTGCTGAGACCCAGTTGCGGGCAGCCCGCGAAGGTAAGCTGTTCAGCCCAGGGCGGATTCGCCGGTTCCTGACCATCGCGCGCCTGCTCGCCCCGATCGTGGTGCCCATCGTCTACCGCGCGTCGGTCGCCGCACGTGGCACCCTCGACCAGCGGCGCGCAGACCAGCTCGGCGTTCCGCTCGCCCAGGTCGGCCAGTTCTCCGGCGTCGGGGGTGCGTTGTCCGCTCGCATCGCGGGGGCCGAGCAGTCCCTGCGCAAGGTCGCGGAGAAGAAGCCGAAGGACGCCGAGACCAAGCAGTTCGTGTCCGCCATCACCGAACGCCTGACCGACCTCTCCGCCGCCGTCGCGGCCGCGGAGAACATGCCTGCCACCCGCCGCCGGTCGGCGCACGCGGCGATCTCCGAGCAGCTCGACGGGATCGACGCCGACCTGATGGCGCGGCTGGGTCTGGTCTGACCCCTTTCGTGACGCCCAGCCCGACCTCACCCGCCACGGTTCTCCGCGGCGCGGCGGTCGGCACGCTCACCGCAGCGCTCGCCGCCGCAGCCCACGCGGGTTCGGGCGGCGGGCTGCCGTCGGGCGCGGGAGCCGTCCAGCTGGCCGTGCTGGCGGTCGTCGTCGGGGGTTTCGTGGTCGTCGTGCGCGGCGGCCACCGCTTCCTGGTCCTGACCGCGGCCATGGGTGCCGGCCAGTTACTCGGGCACGCGCTGTTGTCGGCGTCGGGGCATCACCACGGCGCCGCCGCCTCGGGTGTCGACGCGGCCATGCTGGCCGCACACGTCGGCGCGCTGGTGGCCGTGGCCGCGTTGGTGACCGTCGGCGAACTGTCGTGCCGCGCGATCTCGCGCACCGTCCGCGCCGCCGTCCTGCCGCCGGCCATCCGGGTGCCCGCCGGCCGCACTGCGGTGTTCCGCCGCTGCGACCACCCCCTCCGCTCCGTCCTGCAGCTCGCCGCGTCGTTGTCGCATCGAGGGCCACCGGTCAGCGCGCGCTGACCACACCCCCGACGACTACCCAAAAAGGCAACCAACGCAATGAGATTCACACATCGGGCGACCTCGCGCGCCCTCATCACGGCCGCCGCCACCGGCGGCGTCGTGACCCTGTCCCTGCTCACCGGCGCGGGCACTGCCGCCGCGCACGTCCACGTCGACGCCGAGAACGCGGCGCCCGGCAGCACCGCGGTGCTCGAGTTCCGCGTACCTGGCGAATCCGAGAACGGCACGCTCACAACCCAATTCAGCGTGGCCCTCCCGAACGTCGCGTCGGCGCGCGCGGAGGTCATGCCGGGATGGACGTCGCGGCTCGACCGCGACGCCGCCGCGGGAACCGTGCGGTCGGTGACGTGGACGGCCGCGCCGAACACCGGCATCTCCGCCGAGCAGTTCGCGCTGTTCCGCGTCTCGGTGGCCCTGCCCGACGAGGAGTCGATCAGCATCCCCGCGACGCAGACCTACTCCGATGGTCGGGTGGTGCGGTGGGATCAGCCACCGCTGCCCGATGGCGGTGAACCGGAGTACCCGGCACCGGTCCTCGAGCTGTCCGGGACGGCGACGGGCGGGCACGACCACCAGGCCCCGACCGGGACGGCCACGTCGTCACCGCAGGCGGCCGAGTCACCCGCGGCGGCGGCCGGGGCCGCAGGGCCGGGCGCGGACGACACCGCCCGCTGGCTGGCCGGAGGCGCGCTGGTGCTGGCCGCGGGCGCCCTCGTGGTGGCCCTGGTGCGCCGGAGGACGTCGTGATGCGCCGCCTTGCCGCTGCGGCAATGGTGTTCACGTTGATGACGGCCGCCGCGCTGGTCGGTGCCGGACCTGCGGCAGCCCACGCCACGCGGACCGGGGCCGATCCCGCGCCGGAGGCGGTTCTCGACCGCGGCCCGCAACGCGTCACCGCGACGTTCAACGAGGCCATGCAGTCCGACTTCGCTGCGATGACCGTCGTCGGGCCGGACGGCAACCTCTGGTCGACGGGGCCGGTGACGGTGGCCGGGGCCGTCGTCGGGGTCGACATGCTGCCCGCCGGACCGGCAGGCACGTACACGGTGAACTACCGCGTGACGTCGGCCGACGGCCACCCGGTGTCGGGCAACTGGACGTTCCGTCTCGAGGTCGCGGGCACGGGCACGCCGGGTCCGCCGGTCGCGTC
>JAQSXQ010000027.1 GCA_029256565.1 Mycobacterium sp. | reverse complement strand
TGCGTCGCAGCAGCCTTGACCAGGGCAGCCAGCGCAGCGGCGTCGACCGCGCCACGCGCCTGGTACTCCCACACGTGCCGACCGTCCGGGGTCGCGACGTGGTTGCCGGGGATCACCGCGGAGCTGTCACCGGTGAAGTGGGCGTCGAGCCAGTGCGGCTTGCGCTTGAAACGGGTCGGCGGGATGTGCGCGAACTCACCCTTGCCGAACAGCGTGCGGAAGTCGAGGTCGTGGCCGTAGACGAACAGGTTGGCCATGGCAGAGGTCATCGAGTCGACCTCGTCCTGCTTGCGGGCCAGCGTGGGGATCAGCTGACCGTCGTGCAGTCCGGCGCTGGCCGTCGTCAAACCAACCTGCATGAGCGCCACCGGATTCGGGGCCAACTCCAGGAACGTGGTGTGCCCGTTGTCGACGGCGTTGCGGATGCCGTGCGTGAAGTACACGCTGTGCCGCAACCCCTTCTTCCAGTACTCGACGTCGTGGATCGGGTCGGCGCCTGCACGAATCAGGCTGCCCTCGTGGACGGTCGAGTAGTACGCGACGTCCAGCGGGCGGGGCTCGATGCCCTGGATCTCGGCCGCCAGCTCCCCGAGGAGGGGATCCATCTGCTGGGTGTGGCTGGCGCCCTTGGTCTGGAACTTGCGGGCGAACTTCCCCTCCGACTCGGCGCGGGCGATGATCGCGTCGACCTGCTCGGGCGGGCCACCGATCACCGTCTGCGTGGGTGCGGCATAGACGCACACCTCGAGGTCGGGGAAGTCGGAGAAGACGGTCTTGATCTCCTCGGCCGAGTACTCGACCAGTGCCATCAGGCGGATGTACTCCCCGAACAGCATCGCCTCGCCCTCACCCATGAGGTGCGCGCGCGAGCAGATGGTCCTGGTGGCGTCCTCGAGCGACAGTCCACCGGAGAAGTAGGCAGCCGCGGCCTCGCCGAGCGACTGACCAACCAGCGCACCGGGTTTCGCGCCGTGCGCCTTGAGCGTCTCGCCCAGTGCGACCTGGATCGCGAAGATCACGGTCTGGGTGGTCTCGATGCCGTAGTCCTGCGAGTCGTCGAGGATCAGTTCGACCACCGAGTAGCCGCGCTCGTCCTGGACGTAGGCGTCGACCTTGTTGATCCACTCGGCGAAGATCTCATCGCGCAGGTACAGGCTCTTGCCCATCTTGCGGTGCTGCGCACCGAAACCGGCGAGCACCCACACCGGGCCGTTCGTCACGGGGCCGTCCGACGAGATGACCAGCGGGCTCTGCTTGCCCTCGGCGACGGCCCGCAGGCCCTTCACCGCTTCGTCCTTGTCGTGCGCCAGCACCACCGAACGGGACCGGCCGTGGTTGCGCCGCGACAGCGAGCGGCCGATGTCCTCCAGCGACGACGCCTGCCCCTCGGGGCTCTCGATCCAGTCGGCGAGTTCGGCGGCCGTGGCCCGCTTGCGCGAGGTCAGGAATCCCGAGACCGCAAGCGGCACGATGGGAGTGGGCGGGTTCTCGGACTCGGCGGCCTCGAGTTCCTCGCGGGCGATCTCGAGCAGGCGCAGGGCCTCGTCGGTCAACCCGGGCAGCTCGAGTTCGACCTCACCGTTGCTCGCGGTGACGCTGAACTCGTCGTCGCCGGGTTCGTCGTCGTGGATGAACTCGCCGTACTCGTCCATCCGCACCCCGCCGACGTAGACGACGTCGGCTTCGTCGGTGGCCGGCTTGACCACGACGACGTCGGGCTCGGCCTCGGGCTCGACCAGATCGCTTGGCAGCACCTCGCGCACCACGAGGTGCGCGTTGGCGCCGCCGAAGCCGAAGCCGGAGACGCCAGCCACTGCGTATCCGCCGTAGCGCGGCCAGTCACTGACGGTGTCGACGACCTTGAGGTGTTCGCGGTCGAAGTCGATGTAGGGGTTGGGACCCGCGTAGTTGATCGACGGCGGCAGCTTGTCGTTCTTGAGCGACAGCGCGACCTTTGCGAGGCTCGCGGCACCCGCGGCCGACTCCAGGTGACCGACGTTGGACTTCACCGCGCCGAGCAGCGCCGGACGGTCGGCCGAACGGCCGCGACCGATGACGCGCCCAAGGGCGTCGGCCTCGATCGGGTCGCCGAGGATGGTGCCCGTCCCGTGCGCCTCGACGTAGTCGACGGTCTTCGGGTCGATGCCGGCGTCGTGATATGCCTTGCGCAGCACCGCTTCCTGCGCGTCGGGGTTGGGCGCCAACATGCCGTTGGATCGGCCGTCGTGGTTGACAGCGCCACCGGCGATGACCGCCAGGATGTCGTCGCCGTCGCGGCGGGCGTCCTCGAGCCGCTTGAGCACGACCATGCCGCCGCCCTCGGAGCGCGCGTAGCCGTCGGCGTCGGCGGAGAAGGACTTGATTCGACCGTCGGGTGCCAGCACGCCGCCGACCTCGTCGAAGCCCAACGTCACCAGCGGGGTGATCAGCGCGTTGACGCCACCTGCCACCACGACGTCGGCGTCGCCTGCGCGCAGGGCCTTGATGCCCTCCTGCACGGCGACGAGTGACGACGAGCATGCGGTGTCGATGGCCATCGACGGCCCGCGGAAGTCGTAGAAGTACGACACCCGGTTGGCGATGACGGCGCTCGAGTTACCGGTGATGGCATAGGGATGCGCCACTGCGGGATCGGCGACCGACATGAACATGTAGTCGTTGACCGAGCTGCCGACGAACACGCCGACGTTGGCGCCGCGCAGGCTGGACGCGGGAATCCTGGCGTGCTCAAGGGCTTCCCAGGTCAGCTCGAGCGCCATCCGCTGCTGCGGATCGATGTTGTCGGCTTCCATCTTCGACAGCGCGAAGAACTCGGCGTCGAAGCCCTTGATGTCCGAGAGGTAGCCGCCGCGGGTGCGGGCCTTGGCCACGCGCTCGGCGATCCGCGGCTCGGACGTGAACTCCGACCAGCGGCCCTCCGGCAGATCGGTGATCGCGTCGCGGCCCTCGAGCAGCGCCTCCCACATCTCGTCGGGAGTGTTCATGTCGCCCGGGAACCGGGTGCCGACGCCGACGATCGCGATGTTCGTCCGGCCCTCGTCGACCTGGCGGGACCAGTCCTCGTCGCTGGCCTCCGCGGGCTCGGGCTCGCCCTCGACGATCAGCGTGGCGAGGGCCTCGATCGTGGGATGCCGGAAGGCCATCGTGGCCGTCAGCGTCACCCCGCAGTAGTCCTCGATGTCGCTGGCCATCGCCACCGCATCGCGCGAGGCCAGGCCCAACTCGATCAGCGGCGCGTTCTCGTTGATGCTGTCGGGCGACTGACCCGTCGCGTTGGCCACCCAGTTGCGCAGCCACTCGCGCACCTCGGGCACCGAGACCTCGACGCGGTTGGGCTGGTCCTTCTCGGCCGCGACGGCTTCGGAGAGGACCGGCGAGGGTTCGACTGCCGCCTCCGGCGAAGGTTGCGAGGCGTCCTGGGATTCAGACATGTTCACTGTTCACTTTCGCCGTAGGACGGCTCGATGACCGTCGGTGGTTCTCGCGTTAGTCGGTCGCGTCTGGGAAGTCGTTGGCGACCTTCCCGGCGCGCAGGCTGCCATCGAGGTAGGCAGCCCGGCAGGCACGCCTGCCGATCTTGCCGCTGGAGGTCCGGGGAATGGCCCCGGCCGGGGTGAGGAGGACGTCGCGCACCGTCACGCCGTGCCGCACGGCGATCGCCGCGCGGATGTCGTCGATGACGGGTCCGGGATCGAGCTTGTGTGCACCCGGTGCCCGCTCCCCCACGATCACCAGCTGCTCGCTGGAGTCGTCCGGGTCGCGCTTGAGACCCGCATGCGCGTTGTCGAAGACGTGGTCGGGCAGCTGGTTGGCCGGCACCGAGAACGCCGCGACGTAGCCGGTACGCAGCGCCTTCGTGGCCTCCTGCGCCGAGTACTCGAGGTCCTGCGGGTAGTGGTTGCGGCCGTCGATGATGACCAGGTCCTTGACGCGGCCGGTGATGAACAGCTCGCCGTCGTGGAAGGCGCCGTAGTCACCGGTGCGCACCCAGGTCGCGTCGTCCGCCGCACCCTGAGCGTGCGACGGGGTGGTACGCGACTTGAGGATGTTGTGGAACGTCTCGACCGTCTCCTGGGGCTTGCCCCAGTAGCCCTGACCCATGTTCTGGCCGCTGATCCAGACCTCGCCGATCTGCCCGTCGGGCAGTTCGGTCGCGGTCTCGGCGTCGACGATGACGGCCCACTCGGCGATGCCGACCTTGCCCGCACCCGCCTGCGCGACGGCCGTTGGCGAGTCGTCGGGGACCTCGACGAACGTGCCGGTGTTGAGCGCCTCGCGGTCCACCGACACGATCTTCGGGTGGTCGCCCATCGGCGTCGTCGACACGAACAGCGTCGCCTCGGCGAGACCGTAGGACGGCTTGATGGCCTGGGGCTTGAAGCCGTACGGGGCGAACGCGTCGTTGAACCTGCGCACGGTGGCGGCCGAGATCGGCTCGCTGCCGTTGAGGATGCACTTGACCTTGGACAGGTCCAGCGGCGGTTCGTCGTCCTTGGGCAGTCCGCGCGCGGCGGCGTGATCGAAGGCGAAGTTCGGCGCCACCGAGATGACGCCGCCGGTGTCGTCGGGGCGGGCCGACATCTCACGCAGCCAGCGGCTGGGCCTGCGGACGAACGCGGCGGGCGTCATGAACGTGAAGTAGTGCCCGATCATCGGCGCCAGCAGCGTCGTGATCAGACCCATGTCGTGGAAGAACGGCAGCCAGCAGCAGCCGCGGTCGCCCTCTTCACCGTCGAGTGCCTCGATGATCTGCACGACGTTGGTGGCGAGGTTCAGGTGCGTGATCTGCACGCCGGTCGGGATGCGTGTCGAACCCGAGGTGTACTGCAGGTAGGCAACGGTGTCGAACTCGACGTCGGTCTGCACCCAGGTGGCGCCGACCTCGTCCGGGATGGCGTCGACGGCGATGACGCGGGGACGCTCCTTGGCGGGGCGGCTGCGGAAGAACTTGCGGACGCCCTCGGCTGCCTCGGTGGTCGTGAGGATCGCCGACGGCTGGCAGTCGTCGAGCACGGCGTGCAGACGGCCGACGTGGCCCGGTTCGGACGGATCGAACAGCGGCACCGCGATGCGGCCCGAGTACAGCGCGCCGAAGAAGGCGACGATGTAGTTCAGGTTCTGCGGGCACAGGATCGCCACCCGGTCACCGGGCTGGGTCACCTGCTGCAGGCGCGCACCCACGGCACGGTTGCGGGTGCCGAAGTCGGCCCAGTTGAGTTCGCGGGCGACGCCGTCACGCTCGGTCGAGAAGTCGAGGAAGCGGTAGGCGAGCTTGTCGCCACGCACCTTCGCCCACTTCTCGACGTGCTTGACCAAGCTGCCGTTGTCCGGGAACTTGATCAGCCCGTCCTTGAGGAACGGATTGTGGAATCCCATCAAACTCTCCTGTCAGACCGCATGGTCGCGAAGTGCCATGTCTCGCGGCGGCTCGTCCGGGGCGGCCATCGACTGAATCGTCGAAACACAGCCAGGCCCGCAGATGCCAAACCTTGGAAATCCTACCGGGCATTACCGGCCGGTTCCCCGATCGACGGATCGACACGAGCGCAGTTCGGCGAACCGCTTGGTTCTTACGTTTCTCTTAATGTTAGGTGACCTGCGGGACGCTGGCCAAATCCCCCAACCGATGGTGCCCGATCGTGACTCAACCGTGCTTGGGCCGCGGGGCGTTCTCGATGAGATTCCGAGCCCAGTTCTGCGTCCACTGCGTGGACGTCTGGCCGTCGAGCTGCCAGAAGTCCGGGGTGTTGTAGAGCGCGTGCACCGGGCGGCCTGCGGCGCCGATCAGCGTCTCCAGCGTCTTGGGCAGGTTGAAGACCGAGAACGCCTCGGAAGGGGCCGCGCAGATCAGGTCGCCCCTCGCGCAGATCTCGTTCGTGCGGTCGTTGAGCGCACCGAAGCCACCCGGCCGCGGCCCGGTCATCTCCAGCCCGAGGCCGTCCAGGATCGGCACCTCGTGCAGCGTGATCTCCGCTCCGTGCCCCGGCGGGTTCGGGCCGACTTCCTTGCCGACCCCCTCCTGGCGCCTGCCGTCGGCGATCAGCGTCACGCCGAGCACCAGGTCCTGGTCGATGGGTCCGCGGCCGTTGCCGATGTCACTGGCGATGTCACCGGCGATGATCGCGCCCTGGGAGAACCCGACCAGCACGAAGCTGGTCAGCGGGCAGGCCTCGTTGACCCGCTTGATCTCGTCGACGGTGACGCGCATGCCCTCGGCGCGGCTGTCGTCGTAGCTCATCTGCCCGTCGCGGGAGAACGGGTTGTGGAACTGCGCGGTGTACGGCGTCGTCCACACCGCGAGCCTGCCGTCGTCGAACGCACCCCGCACCGGGTTGCTCACGTTCAGCAGCAGAGCGATCGGGAACTGCACCGGATTCAGCGGATCCATCTGCGGCGACGACTCCCACGTCCCGGGAACCGAGATCATCTGCACGTCCGGGCAGCTGGCGTCCTGGAACTCCGGACGCGGCTTGGACGGGCTGGACGGCGCCCCGGTGGGCGGGACCCCCGTGGGCGGCACCGCGGTGGGCGGGGTGTCGGGCGCGCGTAGCCACACGACGACGGCGGCGATGACGACCGCGACGAGCACGGCGACGGCGCCTGCTGCCGCCAGGGCGAGGATGCGGTGGCGGTTACGACGGGGGGCGGCCATGGGCTGGTGGATTCTCCTGCTAGCAGAGGCGTTCGGTGGCGATGCGAATGTAGTCGGCGGTCACGGTGTCGACTTGCCCGGCAGGTGGGGCCTCGTCACCCGGCAGCGAATCGTGCACGTCGTCGCGCACCATCGGCAGGACGAAGTCCCACACCGCCTGATCGCTTTGCTCGGCCGCATGGGCCTGGCAGACGTAGGAACCGATGCTCAGCGCCACCAGCTCGTTGGAGGTGTGCACGCCCGCATCGTCGAGCGCGTCCAGATAACCGCGCTGCTCCGGCGTGACGTGCAGCGCCGTCGCGGAACCATCGGCGCGTGGCAGCCGGGGTGGCAACCCCTGCGCCTCCACGTCCGGGCCCGCAGTCTCCGTGGACGGCAGGCCGATCGTCGCGATGACGTCGCCGCTGGTCATGCCGCACGCGCCCGTCGAGACGGCGGCGAAGGCGACCATCAGCGACATCGGGAGCGCAGCATGCGACCGCGGACGACGCCGAGAACGGCATCGTCGCTTAGCCGGACCCGTTGTCGGGCCTACCGAGGGAGGCACGGATTCCAAGGTACCGGCTACCCGACCGGCCCCCGCCGAACCGTTTGCCGGCGCCGGTCCTACCGGATGGTGGCGACCAGTTCGCCCGACATCGCGGCGAGCTGCGGCGCCCAGGTGCCCCAGTCGTGCTGACCGTCGGGCGGGAAGTCGAAGTGGGCGTTGTGACCACCGTTGGTGCGGTAGCTCTGGTAGAAGAACCGGTTGCTGCCCTGGGCCAGGCTGCAGTGGCCGATCATCGCGGCAGGGTCACTGCATTCCTGCGTCGCCGGGCTGAAGATCCACAGCCGAGTGTTGTTGTTGGCCAACAGTTGTGAGTGCACGTTCGGCGAGTGCCACTTCCACCGGCCGAGCTGCGGCAGGCCCCACATGTTGCGGATGTCGACGCCACCGAAGCGGGCCAGCCCGTCGGTGATCGCGCCGTCGTAGCCGGTGCGCTCCGGCGAGAGGAAGCCCGAAAGGGAACCCGCGTACCGGTACCGGTCGGGGTGGAACGTCGCCAGCGCCACCGCGCCGTAACCGCCCTGGGCGGCACCGACCACACCGTGGCCGCTGGGCGCGAGACCCTTGTTGGCCGCCAGCCAGTTCGGCAGCTCGTCGGCCAGGAAGGTCTCCCACTGCCTGCTGCCGTCCTGCTCCCAGTTGGTGTACATGCTCCAGGCGCCGCCTGCCGGCGCGACCACGGAGATGCCCTTGCCCGCGAGGGTGTTCATCGCGTTGCCCGCGGTGACCCAGTTGCTGACGTCGGGTGCGGCGTTGAACGCGTCCAGCAGGACCACGGCGTGCGGGCCGCCACCCTGGAATGCCACGGGGATGTCGCGGCCCATCGCGCCCGAGGGCACCATCAGCATCTCGACGCCCTCGGCCCTCGCGACCTGCGGACCCGCCATCCAGAGGCCTGCCGTCAGCGTCACGGCGCACATCGCGCGGAACAGGACAGAAAGGACCCTCATGCCAACCTCGTCTTCGTTCGTCTGCTGTGCTTTGCCACACCCCGCTGACCCGGGTTGTAGTGAATCACATCACGACAGGCGCTGGCGCCGGATCACGGTCCCGTTGCCGGTAGGCCGGTGTACGGCGGCGCCTTCAGCGGCGGCACCGGCAACCCGCAGCGCGCCAGCTCGTACAGCGGCACGCGGTCGATCCGGTAGGAGTTGAACTCGAAGGAGTTCGCGACGTTCGACAGGAAGCGGCGAGGCCCCATCGGCGCCCGCACCGACGTCAGCATCTCCTCGGTCTCCGGACACTTCAGCGCAGCCTCGGCCTGGACGATCCAGTCCTCGTCGAGGTAGGGCGGGAGGTAGGGCCGTTCCTTGAGGAACGGTCCCTCGGCCACCACCCAGTCGGGGTACAGGTTCTTGTCGTGCCCGATCCGGCCATCCTCGATGCGCGCGGTGTGCGCGGCCAGCGGATTGGCCAGCCCGATCTGGTCGATCACGCGGACGTCGAGCCCGACGTTCATCCCGACCATGCCCAGGTTGGTGAAGTACACCCACTGCGGACCGCGGTAGTCCCGCAGCGGCGGCTCCCCCGGCGGCGGGGGCGGCGGCGGAATCGCGGGCACCACGTCCCACTGGTCGTAGTTGCCCGACGGCAGCCACAGCGCGCCGTCGGGCGTGTTCTCGATCGCCTTGAGCACGGCGCGCATGCGTGGATAGTCGAGGTAGTCCGACGCGGTCAGTGGATGGGCGTGGCCGGTGGCCTGGGCGTAGAAGCGGCGCTCGTCGACGATCCCGGTCGCCGTGACGCGGGTGGCGTCGGAGCCCATGCCCGACGAGTTGGCCGCCCACAGCGACCATCCCACGACGGCCAGCCACATCGCGGTGGTGGAACCGGCCAACAGGTAGCCGCCCACCCGGGTGAACCGGGTGCCGTCGGGCAGCACCACGGGGACCACCGCGATCGGAATGAGAAGGCAGAACAGCGGGGTGAGGAGCACCCTGCCGTGCATGAAGTCACCGCCCTGGCGCACCCAGTAGACGGCCTGCAGCACGCCGCTGACGAGCATGAAGACGACGACCGCGGGCGGGCTCTGCACCGTGCGGGCGAGCCGGCTCACGCCCTGGGGCGGCTGGTGGGTGGTCCACCACGGCATGGTCCTCGTCGCGAACATCACCAGCCCGACCGCGGCGAGCAGCATCAGCGGAATGAACAGCAGATAGGGCTGATTGAAGTTGCCGAGGTAGGTCAGGCCCTGACCCCACTTGGCGCCCGTGGCGTCCTTCGCGATCGCGGTGTTCGGGACCAGCAGGCCGTAGTAGCCCATCCGGAACACCTGGTAGCCGACCGGGACCAGGCCGCCGGCAACGACGATCAGCATGCGGCGGCGCCAGTCGGGTGCGGCCACCAGCATCATCACCAGCGCCACGCCGCCGATCAGCGCCAGCTCCGGACGCACCAGCACGCTGAGCCCGGCGACGAACGCCAATGCCAGCTCGAACGGCCTCCCGATGGTGCTGGTGTGGGGCCTGCCCCGTTCGGGCTGTGACCGCCAGCCCTGCGACCAGCACACCATCATCCACCACAGCAGCCCCAGATAGGCCAGCACCAAACCGTTCTCGAGGCCGGACGTGGCGAAGTCGCGCGCGGGCGGAATGGCGATGTACACCAGCACACCGGCGGGCAGCAGCAGCGCGCGCCGACCGCGCAGCCCCGGCGCGTAGAGCCGCCCGGTGCCGAGCATCGCGAACACCACGCCGAGCACGCTCAGCGTCAGCGCGAGTGC
>JAQSXQ010000726.1 GCA_029256565.1 Mycobacterium sp. | reverse complement strand
ACGAAGAGGCTGTTGGGATGCTCGTACAGGTCCGACGGCGTGCCGATCTGCTGGATGCGTCCGTCGTTGAACACGGCGACCCGGTCGGAGAGCACCAGCGCCTCGTCCTGGTCGTGGGTGACGTAGACGAACGTGGTGCCGAGATCGGCGTGAATCCGCTTGATCTCCAACTGCAGGGTGTCGCGCAGCTTCTTGTCGAGCGCTCCGAGGGGCTCGTCCATCAGCAGCACGCGCGGGTTGTAGACGACGGCCCGCGCGAGCGCGACGCGCTGCTGCTGACCGCCCGACAACTCCTTCGGCTTGCGCCGGGCCAGGTGCTCGAGACCCACCATCGTCAGCGCATCGGCGACCATCGTGGCGCGCCGGGACTTGTCGATGGACCGCTGCTTCAGCGGGTACTCCACGTTGTCGGCGACGCTCATGTGCGGGAAGAGGGCGTAGTGCTGGAACACCATGCCGATGTCGCGCTTGTAGGGCGGCAGGTCGGTGACCGGGCTGCCGTCGATGGACAGTTCGCCCTCGGTGACGTCGACGAAGCCGGCGATCATGTTGAGCGTGGTCGTCTTTCCCGACCCGCTGGGACCGAGCAGGGTGAGGAACTCGCCCGGACGCGCGTCCAGGTCGATGGCGTCGACGGCGGTGACAGAGCCGTACCGCTTGACCAGGCCCCGCATCGTGATGGAAGCGCCATGCGGTAGGGGCTTTGGATGAACAGCGACAGCACCACCTCGTCGAAGCTGGTGGCGAACGCGAACAGTGCCCCCGACAGGACGCCCGGCGCCACCTGCGGCAGCGTGACGGTGCGGAACGTCGTCCACCTGTTCGCTCCGCAGATCGCGGCCGCGTCCTCGAGCCGTCGGTCGAACCCCTGCAGGCTGGCGCTCACCGGGATGATCACGAACGGCAGGGCGAGCACGCTGTGCGCCACGACGAAGCCGAACGTGGTGCCCAGCAGGTTGAGCCGCAGGTAGATCGCGTAGATGCCGATCGACACCACGATCACCGGAACGATCATCGGCGAGAGCAGCAGCGCGCGCAGGCCCTGATCGCCGAAGAACCGCGTCCGGCTGAAGGCCACCGCCGCCGCCGTCCCGCACACCGTCGCGACGACGGCCACCAGGAGGCCGACTCGGATGCTCGCCTCCAGCGACCAGAGCCACGACGGGTCGGTGAAGAAGTTGACGTACCACTGCGTCGACCAGCCCGTCGGCGGGAACCTGAACGACGGGAGATCGGTGAAGCTGAGCGGGATCACGACCAGCGACGGCGCGACCAGCCAGGTCGCGACTAGGCCGCAGAACACCAGGAGCGCACCGCGCCAGAACGTGCCGCTGCGCATCACGACGCCCGTTCCTGCCGAGATGCGCGACGCAGCACGATCATCAGCACGGCGAGGACCAGGAAGGTCAGCAGCAGGAGCACCACGCCCATCGCCCCACCGCGGCCCCACTGCAGCAGACCGTTCACCTGCACGTAAATCTGCTGGCTGATGAGCGCGTTGTCCGGGGAACCGAGCAGCGCCGGCGTGACGTAGAAGCCAAGGCTACTGATGAACACCATCAGACATCCCGCCCCGATGCCGGGCATGGTCAGCGGCACCCAGATGCGGGTGAACGACGTCAGCGGCCGCGCGCCGAGACTCGACGAGGCCAGCACCAGCCGACGGTCGACGCCCGACATCACCGCGTACAGCGGCAACACCATGAACGGCAACAGGATCTGGCTCATGCCGATGACGACGCCGAGGTTCGTCCGGATCAACTGCACGTCGCCGAGCCCGACGAGGCTCAGCAGCGCCTGGGCAGGTCCGTTGTCCTGTAGCAGGATCACCCAGGCGAACGTGCGCACCATCAGGCTGGTCCAGAACGGGACGAGCACCAGCAGCGTCAGCGCGGCCCGCACCTTCGGCCCGAATGCGACCATGGCATAGGCGTACGGGTAGCCGAGCAACAGGCAGATGACCGTCACCTCGAGTCCGGTGGTGAACGTCCGCAGCAGCACCTCGCGCTGCACGGCGTCCCCGGCGTACCAGGCGAAGTTGTCGAACCCGACCACCGGATCGGTGAACGCGCGCCACAGCATCACGCCCAGCGGTGCCGCGAAGATGCCGATGACGAGCACCAGCGCCGGGGCCAGGAGGGCGTAGGCGCTACGGCGCCTGCGCTGGGCACCCGCCTCCTCGGCTCGCGAGCGCGGTGGCGCCGCGCCACCGGACAGAACGTCGACTACGGTCATGACCCGCTAACCCCTACTTCGCAAGCCAATCGGTGTAAGCACCGACCATTGCGTCGTTGTTCTTCGACCACCAGGCGAGGTCGATCGGGAAGCGGTCCGCGAGACGCTCGGGGGTGGTGGTGAGGTAGCTGGTCGCCAGAGCGTCCAGTTTCGGCTTGGCGTCGACGTTGATCGGGCTGTACGAGGTGAGTTCGGTCAGCTTGGCCTGCTGCTGCGCACCCAGGTAGTAGTTGATCAGCGCCATCGAGGCCTTCGGGTTCTTCGCACCCTTGGGCACCGCGATGGTGTCCGCCTCGGGCATCCACTGATCCCACATGGGCGCGAACTTCGCCCCGTTCTTGACCGCGGAGTAGGCGCGCCCGCTCCACAGCAGCGCCATGTCGACCTGACCGGCCTCGAGGAGCTGCTGGGCCTGGGCGCCGCTGTTCCAGAAGACGATGTCGCCGCGGATCGACGACAGCTTGTTCAGTGCGCGGGTGGCGTCGATGGGATACATCTGGTCCTTCGCGACACCGTCGGCCAGGAGTGCGCCCTCCAGTACGCCCGGGTCGAGTTCGCCGGCGATGCCCTGGATGCCGCGCTTGCCGGGGAACTTCGTGGTGTCGTAGAAGTCGGCCCA
>JAQSXQ010000026.1 GCA_029256565.1 Mycobacterium sp. | reverse complement strand
GTGCACGTGGGTACGGCCTCGTCGCCGGTGACGCTCGGGTGGATACAACCGCCAGGCAAGAAACCGATGGCTGCGGCCGACTGGGCCCGTGGCGCCCGCCTCGACGACACGGCGCGGGCCTCGTGAGCCGGCCGGACCGGGGACGTGGCCCCCGTCGCCCCACTCGTCGCACGCCACTGGATCCCGCGCGGCGGGTCGCCTACGACACCTTGCGCGCGGTGTCCGAGCGGGACGCCTACGCCAACCTGACGCTGCCCGCCCTGCTGCGCGAACGGGACATCACCGGCCGCGACGCCGCGTTCGCCACCGAACTCGCCTACGGGACGTGCCGCAGCCTCGGCGTGCTCGATGCGGTGATCGCCGCGGCGTCGGGTCGGCCCGTCGATCAGATCGACGGCGTCCTGCTGGACCTGCTGCGGCTCGGCGCCTACCAGTTGCTTCGCACCCGGGTCGACGCGCACGCCGCGGTCGACACCACCGTCGAGCAGGCGGCCATCGAAGTCGACACGCCGCGTGCGGGTTTCGTCAACGGCGTGCTCCGGTCCATCTCGAAGCGGGACGAGCAGTCCTGGATGGCGGAGTTGGCGCCGTCGGCCGAGAAGGACCCGGTGGGGCATCTGGCGTTCACCCACTCCCACCCGCGGTGGATCGCGCAGTGCTTCGCCGACGCGCTTGGCGCCGATGCGGCCGAGCTGAAGGACCTGCTGACCAGTGACGACCAGCGACCCGTCGTGCATCTCGCGGCCCGGCCAGGGGTCCGGACCTCAGAGGAACTGGCGGCCGCGGTGGACGGGACGCCCGGCCGGTACTCGCCGTATGCGGTGTACCTGGCCGGTGGTGATCCCGGTCTGCTGGCGCCGGTACGCGACGGCGAGGCCCTGGTGCAGGACGAGGGCAGCCAACTCGTCGCCCGCGCACTGACATTGGCGCCGGTGGAGGGCGACGGCGGCCGGTGGCTCGACCTGTGCGCGGGCCCGGGCGGCAAGACGGCGCTGCTGGCCGCGATCGCCAAGAACTCCGGCGCGCGCGTGACGGCGGTGGAGCCCACCCCGCACCGCGCGGACTTCGTCGAGCGCAACACCAAGGGTCTCGACGTGGAGGTGCTGCGCGTCGACGGTCGCGACACCGGACTGCCCGCCGCATCCTTCGACCGCGTCCTGGTGGACGCGCCGTGCACCGGTCTCGGCGCGCTGCGTCGCCGACCGGAAGCACGCTGGCGCCGCCAGCCCGGTGACGTGCCGCCGCTGGTCAAGCTGCAGCGCGAGCTGCTCGCCTCGGCCATCGCGCTGACCCGTCCGGGCGGGGTGGTGCTCTACGCCACCTGCTCGCCGCACCTGGCCGAGACGGTCGGGGTGGTCGCCGACGCGGTGCGCCGTCATTCCGTCCAGCCGATCGACACCTGGCCGCTGTTCGACCCCGTGGTCGGCCAGGGCACCCACGTGCAGCTGTGGCCGCACCGCCACGGCACGGACGCGATGTTCGCCGCGGCCCTGCAAGTGCGATGAGCGCGCGAAGGGTCGACAAGTGCGATGAGCGCTCGCGCGAAGAGCCGACAAGTGCGATGAGCGCTCGCGCGAAGAGCCGACAAGTAGGGTGACCGCCATGGCTGGCCAATCTCCCGTCGCTTCGCTCGCCCAGGCACCCATGATCGCGCCGTCCATTCTGGCTGCGGACTTCGCCCGACTGGCTGACGAGACGGCTGCCGTGCACGGCGCCGACTGGCTGCACGTCGACGTCATGGACAACCACTTCGTGCCGAACCTGACGCTGGGCCTGCCCGTGGTGGAGAGCCTGCTGAAGGTCACCGACATCCCGATGGACTGTCACCTGATGATCGAGGACCCGGCCCGTTGGGCGCCGCCGTACGCCGAGGCAGGCGCCTACAACGTCACGTTCCACGCCGAGGCCACCGACGATCCCCGCGCCGTCGCCCGCGACATCAGGGCGGCAGGCGCGCGGGCGGGCCTGAGCGTGAAGCCGGGTACGCCGATCGAGCCCTACCTGGAGATCCTGCGCGACTTCGACACCCTGCTGGTGATGTCGGTCGAGCCGGGCTTCGGTGGCCAGAAGTTCATGCCCGAGGTCCTTGCCAAGGTGGCCGCCGTGCGCGCGCTGGTCGACGCGGGGGAGTTGACCGTGGTGGTCGAGATCGACGGCGGCATCAACGCCGACACGATCGAGGCCGCCGCGGAGGCGGGCGTGGATTGCTTCGTCGCGGGATCGGCGGTCTACAGCGCGGCGGATCCGGCCGAGGCCGTGGCATCGCTGCGACGGCGGGCCGCCGCCGCGTCACCGCACCTGTCGTGAGCGGTGCCGAGGCCGCCATGCGGCGCGCCATCGAGCTGTCCGACCAGGTCAAGGGGTCGACGTACCCGAACCCACCGGTCGGTGCCGTGATCCTCGATCGCGACGGCGAGATCGCCGGTGTGGGCGCCACGGAACCGGTCGGCGGCCCGCACGCCGAGGTACTGGCCTTGCGCCGCGCCGGCGAGCGGGCGGCCGGGGGCACCGCGGTGGTGACGCTCGAGCCGTGCAACCACCACGGACGGACCCCGCCGTGCGTCGACGCGCTGCTCGCGGCCGGGGTGTCGAGTGTGGTGTTCGCCATCGCCGATCCGAATCCGGCGGCTGCCGGCGGTTCCGCCCGGCTGGCCGACGCCGGCGTCGCGACCGAGGCGGGTCTGCTCGCCGACGAGGTCGCCGGGGGTCCGCTGCGCGAGTGGCTGCACAAGCAGCGCACCGGTCGCCCGCACGTGACGTGGAAGTACGCCAGCAGCGTCGACGGCCGCAGCGCCGCGGCGGACGGCAGCAGTCAGTGGATCACCGGCGAAGCGGCCCGCGCCGACGTGCACCGACGCAGGGCCGTGGTCGACGCGATCGTGGTCGGAACCGGCACCGTCTTCACCGACGACCCGACGCTGACCGCCCGGCTGCCCGACGGGAGCCTCGCCGCGCGGCAACCGCTGCGGGTCGTCGTCGGCGAGCGCGAGGTGTCGTCCGAGGCGCGGGTGCTCAACGACGACTCGCGCACCATGGTGATCCGCACCCGGGACCCGTGGGAGGTCGTACGGGCGCTGTCCGACCGGACCGACGTCCTGCTCGAGGGTGGGCCCACGCTGGCCGGTGCGTTCCTGCGTGCCGGCGCGATCGACCGGATACTGGCCTACGTCGCTCCGATCCTGCTGGGCGGGCCGATCGCAGCCGTCGACGACGTGGGCGTGATGAGCATCGGCAACGCGCAGCGGTGGCGCTTCGACGGCACCGAGAGGATCGGTCCGGACCTGCGGTTGAGCCTGGTGCCGAACTGACCTGACGCCGCCCCTGCGGGGTGACGTGGAATTCCTTTGCACGCCAATGTGACTGGTGTCACTCCCGGATCGCTGCGAGTTGGGGGACTCGTTACCAGTTCGAGACTCCATCCGCCTTCGGCGAGACCGATCGGCCGAGTAGGGCTCGGTAGAATCGAAGGCGTGTTCGGATGCACGTCACCGACACTGACATCGCGCCTTACCGACGACGTTGCGCGGACGTAAGCACGAGAAGAGGACGACGAGCATGACTGCTCTGCAGGACTGGATCACCCTTCGACCGGTCGATCAGGGCGCCATCATGGAGATGGTGTGCCGCCCGTTGCGCGCAGTGCTGAACTCCTCGGGTCCGGTGGACCCGAAGGAGTTCAAGTTGCAGCAGCCGGGCATCGAGCGCTGCTGAGAGCGGCGCCCGACTCCTAGCGGGTGGCCCGGACGGCCTCGGCCTCGTCCGGGTTCGCATCCGGGTCATCCGCCGGGATCTCGGCGGTCTCGTTCTTGCCGCTGATGAACAATCCCAGCAGCGCACCCACTACGCAGACGACCGCGGTGATCGCGAAGATCTCGCCGTACTGCATGGCATAGGCCACCCGGTAGTTGTCGGCCTGAATCCTGATGGTGTCCAACAGGTTTCCGCCGGGAGCCGACTTCGGCAGGCTCTGCAGGTGCTGGTTGAACCGGTACAGACCCCACGCCGACAGTGCGGCGACGCCGACCAGCATGCCGGTCATGCGGGCCACGACCACGAGCGACGACGCGATGCCGTGCTGCGGCGCAGGCACCACGCGCAGCGCGGCCGAGGTCAGCGGTCCGATGACGATGCCCAGCCCGAAGCCGGCCAGTGCGAGGTCCACGTCCATCGTCGGGAGCGTGAACAACCCGAAGTCGTGGCGCGCGGCGAGCAGGTCGACGGGCCACTGCGAGATCAGCCAGTAGGCGAACGCCGCGATGACGAGGCCCGCGAACGCCACGACGCGGTCGCCGATGCGGGTCGCGATCCATCCACCGAGCAGGGCGCCGACGGGCAGGGCGACCAGGAACCGCATGAGCAGGAATGCCGCCTCGTTCTGGTCGAGGGACAGCACGGCCTGGCCGAACAGTTCGACGTTGACCAGCGTCACCATCAGCGCAGCACCTGCGGCGAACGACGCACCGAGGGCGCACAGGAACGGCCGGAAGTGCACGCCGACGGGGTCGATCAGCTTGGTCTTGGCGATCTTCTCCCAGACGAAGAAGGCGACCGTCGCGACGGCAGCGCCGCACAGCAGGATCCAGCCGTTCTCGGGCAGGACCTGCTTCCCGTCCGGGGCGGGGTTGTAGAGGCCGAACACGACGAGCACCAGCACGACCGCCAGCAGCACTCCGCCGATGACGTCGATCTTCTCGGGTGGGCCCTGCGTCTTCTGCTTCGCCGGGACGCTGAAGTGGATCATCACCATGGCGACGATCGCCATCGGCACGTTGATCCAGAACACGTCGCGCCAGCTGTTGAGCGCCCACACCACGGCGATGCCGTAGAGCGGGCCGAGCACGCTGCCCAATTCCTGTGCCGCGCCGATGCCGCCGAGTACGGCGGCCCGCTTGCGTTCGGCCCACAGGTCGGCGGCCAGCGCGAGGGTGACGGGCAGCAGCGCGCCGCTGGCGATGCCCTGCACGACGCGTCCGATGACGAGCATCGTGAGATCGCCCGACATCGCGGTGATGATCGAGCCGACGGCGAACCCGGCGAGGCTGATCTGCAGCAGCAGCTTGCGCCCGAACCTGTCGGACGCGCGGCCCAGCAGCGGCATCGCCGCGATGTAGCCCACCAGGTAACCGGTGATGATCGGCGCGACCCGCTGGATCTGGTTGATCGGGATCTGGATGTCCATCATCACGTCGCGGATGATCGTGATCACGACGTAGGTGTCGAGCGCTCCGAGGAGCACCGCGAGACCGCCTGCGCTGATGGCGATCCGGCGACTGGTGGCCGATCCGGACGACTGGGTGGTGGCTTGGTGTGCCATCACACCGCGGGCTTGGTGACGGTGACCGGCTTACCCCAGTCCGACAGCGTCATCTGCACGCTCTGTCCGGGCTTGGGCTCCAGCTTGGCCTGGATCAGCTGATGGTCGCCCTCTTCCTGGATCCAGGCGGTACCCGGGACCGGACCCGTCGCTGCGAGCTGCGGGGCGATCTTGTTGACGGCGTCCGCGCTGACGCTGCCGGACACCTTGACCGCGTCGACGCCGTTGACGTTCTCGCGGCCGTCGGTCTTGGCGTCGGAGAAGTTGGCGAGCAGGTTGGCCAGGCCGGTGTCCGGGTTCAGGATCGCCGACACGTCGTAGATGTCCGCCGCGGGACCGAAGTCCTGCCAGCTGTCCGGCGTGATGGCGCCGTAGAGGATGTTGTCGGCGACCACGAAGTCGACGCCCTCGAGCTTCTGGCCGAGGAACACGATGTCGGCCTTGCCGGACGCGGCAACGGCGGGCGCCTGGGTCAGATCGCCGGTCAGCGAGGCGATCGGCAGTTCCGGGATCTCACCCGTGGTGGTGAGCTGCAGGTGAACGCTCTGCTGGGCCTTGGTGGTCGCGTTGGACTCCGTCAGCAGCGTGGCCGCTTCGGGGAGTGGGGCATCGGACGCCTTGTCGGACGACGAACACCCTGCGACCAGCAGGGTGGCGGTGACGAGGGCGGTGAACAGGGATTGGACGGCAAGCCGGGGGCGCGTCTGCATGCGCCCATCGTAGAGGGTCGGGCTCGGTGATCAGGTCCCCCGGGCTACCGGTCCGGCGGTTGCCACGGCCCTTGATCAGCGATTCCGTCGCCTCGATCCGATCACGTCGGAGGTCGTCGGATCGGGCTCGGAACGTCACCGTGATCATCGTCGGGCCGCGCTGACTAGCCTGGAGACGTGTTCACGGGAATCGTCGAAGAACTGGGTGAGGTCGTCGGCAAGGAGGAGTTGGTCGATGCCGCGCGGTTCGTCATCCGCGGTCCGCTGGTGACCGCCGATGCGGGTCACGGTGATTCGATCGCCGTCAATGGCGTCTGTCTGACCGTCGTGGAGGTGCGGGCAGGCGGCGAGTTCACCGCCGACGTCATGGCCGAGACCCTCAACCGATCCAGCCTCGCCGGCGTCGACGTCGGCAGCCGCGTGAACCTCGAACGCGCCGCGGCCGTCAACAGCAGGCTCGGCGGGCACATCGTGCAGGGCCACGTCGATGGCACCGGCTACGTCGTCTCCCGGTCGCCGTCGGAGAATTGGGAGGTCGTGCGGATCTCCGTGCCCGCGTCGCTGTCCCGCTACGTCGTCGAGAAGGGGTCGATCACCATCGACGGCGTGTCGCTGACCGTGTCGGCACTGGGTGACGACTGGCTCGAGGTGTCGCTGATCCCAACCACCCTCGGGCTCACGACGCTCGGACGGGCCGAGGTCGGCACGCCGGTCAACCTGGAGGTCGACGTGATCGCCAAGTACGTCGAGCGACTGCTCAACAGCCGGGACGCGTAACCGGTCCCAACCCGGTGGTCGGGCGCGGCAATAACTCACCCGTCTCAGTGGTTCATACTGATGTCGGTTCACAAGGTCCAGGACGCCCCGGACCGCACTGCGCGATCGACGCGGTGGGCACCCGGCGGCGACCCCTTCGAAGTAGGTGACGTAGATGACGAGGCTTGATTCCGTCGAGCGGGCGATAGCCGACATTGCTGCCGGCAAGGCCGTGGTCGTCATCGACGACGAGGACCGCGAGAACGAGGGCGACCTGATCTTCGCGGCCGAGAAGGCCACGCCGGAGCTGGTGGCGTTCATGGTGCGCTACACCTCGGGTTATCTCTGCGTGCCGCTCTCGGGCGAGGTCTGCGACAGGCTGGGCCTGCTGCCCATGTACGCGGTGAACCAGGACAAGCATCAGACGGCCTACACCGTCACCGTCGACGCCAAGCAGGGCGTGGGCACGGGCATCTCGGCCTCCGACCGCGCCACCACGATGCGGCTGCTGGCCGACCCGTCGTCCAAGGCCGACGAGTTCACCAGGCCCGGTCACGTCGTACCGCTGCGCGCCAAGGACGGCGGCGTGCTGCGCAGGCCCGGCCACACCGAGGCCGCCGTCGACCTGGCCCGCCTGGCCGGACTGCAGCCCGCGGGCACCATCTGCGAGATCGTCAGCCAGAAGGACGAGGGCGCGATGGCCCAGACCGACGAGCTGCGCGTCTTCGCCGACGATCACGACCTGGCCCTCATCTCCATCGCCGACCTGATCGAGTGGCGCCGCAAGCACGAACGCCACGTCGAGCGCATCGCCGAGGCCCGCATCCCCACCCGCTACGGCGAGTTTCGTGCCGTCGGCTACTCCAGCATCTACGAGGACGTCGAGCACGTGGCGCTGGTCCGCGGCGACATCGCCGGACCGGATGCGGACGGCCACGACGTGCTGGTCCGCGTGCACTCCGAGTGCCTGACCGGCGACGTGTTCGGGTCACGCCGGTGCGACTGCGGGCCCCAGCTGGACGCGGCGCTGGCCATGGTCGCCCGCGAGGGCCGCGGCGTCGTGCTCTACATGCGCGGCCACGAGGGCAGGGGCATCGGCCTCATGCACAAGCTGCAGGCCTATCAGCTGCAGGACGCGGGCGCCGACACCGTGGACGCGAACCTGAAGCTCGGTCTGCCCGCCGACGCGCGCGACTACGGCATCGGCGCGCAGATCCTCGTCGACCTGGGCATCCGGTCGATGCGGCTGCTCACCAACAACCCGGCCAAGCGCGTCGGACTCGACGGGTACGGGTTGCACATCATCGAGCGGGTCCCGCTGCCGGTGCGCGCCAACTCGGAGAACATCCGGTACCTGATGACCAAGCGCGACCGGATGGGTCACGACCTGTCCGGGCTCGACGACTTCGACGAGTCGGTCCGCATGGACGGCTACGACGAGGCGGTCTACATGCTGGGGGACCGGTTGCCCCCGACGGCCGACGAGACCGGTGGCGCGCCGTGAGCGGCCACGGAGTGCCGGAGATGCCGGCCATCGACGCCTCGGACGTGAGCCTCGCGATCGTCGCCAGCACCTGGCACGACACCATCTGCAACGCGCTGCTCGACGGCGCGGTGCGCACCGCGAAGGACTCCGGTGTGGTGGAGCCCACCGTCGTCCGCGTGCTCGGCGCGATCGAGATCCCGGTGGTCGCGCAGGCTCTCGCCGTCAAGCACGACGCCGTCGTGGCGCTCGGCGTGGTGATCCGCGGCCAGACCCCGCACTTCGACTACGTGTGCGACGCCGTCACGCAGGGACTCACCCGCGTGTCGCTCGACGAGTCCACCCCCGTCGCCAACGGCGTGCTCACCGTGAACGACGAGCAGCAGGCGATCGACCGTGCCGGCCTGCCCGGCTCCAGCGAGGACAAGGGCGCGCAGGCGGCGGCCGCCGCGTTGTCGACCGCGGTGACACTGCGGGAGATCCGCGGCTCGTGACCGACTCCGGCCGCTGGGATCTGGAGGTGCGTCCGCACCTCACGCCGTACTTCGCCTACGGTGCAGCGTTTCTCATCGCCGCTGCGCACATCACGGTGGGGTTCCTGCTCAAGATCGGCTCGAGCGGTGTGATCTTCCGGACGGCCGATCAGGTGGCGATCGCCCTGCTGGGCATCATCATCGGCGGCCTCGTCCTGCTCTTCGCCCGGCCGCGGCTGCGGGTGGGCAGCGAGGGCATCGCGGTCCGGAACCTGTTGACCTACCGCCTGATTCCCTGGTCGGAGGTGGTGGACGTGTCGTTCCCGCCCGGGACGCGGTGGGCCCGGGTCGACCTCCCCGACGACGAGTACGTCCCGGCGATGGCGATCCAGGCGGTCGACAAGATGCGTGCCGTCGAGTCGATGGACCGGGTGCGCGAACTGATGGCGCGCTACCGCACCGATGTCAGCCGACGTTCAGACGCATCGTGACCTCGTCGGGGTTGCCCGCGGTGACGGTGGCGTCCATGGTGAACCCGAGGTCCTGATACACGCCGAGCGCGACGTCGTTGTCGTCCTCGACCCGCAGCGTGACGGTGCGCACCCGTTCGGCGCGCGCCCAGTCGACGGCCGCGGTGACCAGCTCGTGGGCGAGCCCGCGCCTGCGGGCGGACGGTTCCAGCCACAGCGAGTACAGGTACGCCGAGTCTGCGCTCTCCCGCTGCACCCCGATCAGGCCGACCATGCGGTCGTCGAGCACTGCCGCGAACTGGGTGTGCGCCCGCAATCTGCGCCGCCACTGCGCGGCCGTGAAGGCCTCCTCGCTGCGGTACTGCCGGTCCTGGTCGCCGAGGGTGTCGCGCAGTGCGCGCAGGCGCAGGGTCGCGAAGGCGCGCCACTGCTCCTCGGTCAGCCTGACCACGCTCGGTGCCGTCACCAGGTGCCTATGCGCCGGCGCTCGTCGGGCCACACGGCCGCATCCGTCGCGTGCGATAGAATGCCCTGATAGTGAGGGCTTTTCGATCGGACGCGGGCATGACGGCGGCAGTGGACGTGTCGTCCCCGTCTGGGTCCCGCTCGACGCACTCGATACCCGAGATCGTTACTCCGCTTCTGCCTGTGACGCAAGTCATCACCCACCTCGGCACCAACCCGATGCTGACCATGCCCGTCGTCGTCGGCGTGGACCCCGACGTCGGCGGAGCGTGGCACCGGCTCGCCGAGGTCGCCGACTTCTTCGGCACCGCGATGCCGGAGCCGGACGACTTCAGGCTCGCGGTGCTCGAGCAGCTCGCGGCCACCCGGCCCGTCGGCACGATGCTGGCGGTCACCGTCACGGTGTTCGACGT
>JAQSXQ010000725.1 GCA_029256565.1 Mycobacterium sp. | reverse complement strand
CCTCTCCCCGCGCCGGGCCCACGCCGGGTGGCGCAGGTCACGAAACCTGATTACCCAGAGGTGCCCGTTCAGGCGGCGCGGTAATCATGAAAGCGGGACAGTCCGTCGTCGCCACACGGCTGATCGCATCCTGCACGACTGCCGGTCAGGACCGGATATCGGCGACGATGCGTTCCAGGGTGCGCCGGCAGCCCGCGCTCATCCCGGGGCTGCTCTGCACGTAGTACCAAACCACACCCATTGCCTGTTCGAAAGCCCATGCACGCCCGCGCTCCCACTCGGCGTCGTCGATCCCGAGGCGAGCCCGCAGGACACCACGAGGCTCGGTGTCGAAGAGATGCCAGGCACTCACGAGATCGAGTGCCGGGTCGGCCGCGCCGAGCGCACCGACGTCCAGCACACCGACCAAGTGTTCCTCTGCGTAAAGCACATTGGGCGGGATGAGGTCGCAATGGCTCATGACGTCCGGGCTGTCGCCGCGCGGCAGATCACGCATGTCCGCCCAGACCGCACGGAGCGTGGCGACATCGAGTAGCTCCTCGCTGCGGGTCAGGCATTCCTGCATCCACTCGTCGTGGGACAGCAGGTCGCCACCGCGGCCGTCCCCGTTGTAGGCGCGTCCGCGGGTGTCCATGGATCGGAGGGCGTGGATGAAGTCACCGACGTCCTCGGCGAAGGATCTGGAATCACGGTGACTGTCCGCGGTCGCCGGTACACCCGGCAGCCAGGTGTTGACCAGCCAGGGCAGCGGATAGCCCGATCCCGGGGCGCCGACTGCGATCGGGCGGGGCGTGACGAACCGGGTCCGGCCGGCCAGTTCCTGGGCTGCGGCCACCTCGGCAAGTAGGTGAGCATGCACTTCTTCGGCACCGTCGCCGGCCAGCAGTGGGAAGCGCGCGACGAACTCGTCACCGATCCGGAAGATCGCATTGACGGTGCCCGGGCTCGGCACGGGACGGACCGGCAGATGCTTCCATTGCGGAAACTGCTCGCCGATGAGACGCCGCACCATGGCCGGCGGTACCGACAGCTGGCCCCGGTGCATGTCCACGACGGCAGCGTCGCATACCGGGTTGGCGATGGCCATCGGTTTTCACCGGTTTCGGTCTTGACCAGGATGCGGCTGCAGCATCACCCCGCGGTGTTCAAGCTGTTCTGGAAGAACGTTGCCAAGGTGTCGAACGGGATGACGTCCACTCGGTCGTAGAGGTCGACGTGGCCGGCGGCGGGGACCACCACCAGTTGCTTGGGTTCGGCGGCCAGTTGGTAGGCCTGCTCGCTGAACTCGCGGGAATGCGCTTGATCGCCGGTGATGAAGAGCATGGGGCGCGGCGAGATCGTCTCGATATCCTCGAACGGGTAGAAATTCATGAATCGGACATTGCTGCTCAGCGTCGGTTGAGTGCTGGTGTCCGGGCTGTTTCCCCGCGCGGTGCGGTAGAAGTCGTAGAACTCGCGGTCGATCGGGGTCGACTGGTCGGTGAGCTCGAACGGCGTGCCGCCGATGTATTCGACTTCGCCGCCGGCGAACTCGACGTCGCGCTGCCGCGCGGCCTGGGCGAGCGCCTCGTGACGCTGCTCGGCAGTCATCGCGCCGCGCAGTCCATTTCGGTTGACACCGCCCATGTCGTACATGCTGACCGTGGCGACGGCCTTGATGCGGGGATCGATCTTGGCCGCACTGATCACGAAACTCCCACTGCCACAGACGCCCAGCGCACCGATCCGTTCGGCATCGACGAAGGACTGGGTACGCAGGTAATCGACAGCGGCACTGAAGTCTTCGGTGTAGACATCGGGCGCCACCAGATTGCGCGGTTCACCCTCGCTTTCACCCCAGTACGACAGATCCAACGACATGGTGACAAAGCCGCGCTCGGCGAGCTTCGCGGCGTAGAGGTTGGCGCTCTGCTCCTTGACCGCGCCCATCGGATGTCCGACGACCATCGCCGGGTTCTTGGCGTTGCGATCCATATCGTTGGGCACGAACAGGTTTCCGGTGACGTTCAACTGGTACTGGTTCTTGAAGGTCACCTTCTCCACAGTCACACGGTCACTGGTGAAGAAATTGTCCGCGCCCCGGGACATGTCCCCTGCGGCCAAGCTGGTCGCCGGTTGGGTCGTCGTCGGCATCAACGATGTCGCATCAACGATGTCCGTTCCGTCGGGGTGCAGGCTGCGGTGACAAGGACGCCAAGCACAGTGGCACCGCCAGCAAGCTTCATCAGACCGCGCCGGCGCGTGCCCTCGCGGCTGGTCGATCTCTCGGCGGTCTCCAAAGCCGTGTTCACACGTTTCTCCTCAGTGGTTCGCGCCGGGAGGGCCGACTGCGGTGCAGCCGTCGCTTTTCAGGGAACACTGCTCTTCAGGCGTCTGGGAGTCCCTTGCGAAGCGTGTACCGATAGTGCATCCCACACCGAGCGCAACTCTCGTACCGTGGTCTACATGGACAATCGTGCCGAGGTCCGCGAGTTCCTGATGTCGCGGCGAGCAAAGGTCAGCCCGCAGCAGGCGGGCTTGCCGGAGTTCGGCAACCGCCGCGTCCCGGGACTTCGCCGCGGTGAGGTCGCCGGGCTCGCGGGCGTCAGCATCGAGTACTACAGCAAGCTCGAACGCGGCGGGCTGGCCGGCGTCTCGGCCTCGATCCTCGATGCCATCGCCCGGGCGCTACAGCTCGACGACGCCGAGCGAGCTCATCTGTTTCACCTCGCCCACGCCGCCGACGGCACCAGCGCGGGCATGCGCGCGCGAAAACGCCCAGCCAAGCGCTGGACTCCAAGGCCGAGTCTGC
>JAQSXQ010000025.1 GCA_029256565.1 Mycobacterium sp. | reverse complement strand
CGCAGCACCTCTTCGAGCACTGCGCGGTCGGTGCTGACCAGCATCAAGCCGTGCACGGGGCTCTTCACCAGCTGCAGGCGCCCGTACCGTGCCATGGTGTCGACGATGTCGACGAGCAGCGGCTGCGGCACGGCGTAGCGCGAGAAGGACACCAGCGCGTCGACCACCTGCTCGGCGTCGTGGCCCGCGGCACGGGCGTTCCACAGCGCCAGCGGCGTGATGCGGTAGGTGTGGACGTGCTCGGGGGCACGCTCCAGCTCGGCGAACGGCGCGATGGCCGAGCGGGCAGCGCCCGCCAGCTCGTGGTCGATCTCGAGCAGCAGTGTCTTGTCGGACTGCACGATCAATGGGCCGTCGGTCACGAGCGATCCCCGCTGCAGTTGTGGGAGGTCATTTGATCCATTATCCCGTGTCCGCCGACACCACGGACGTCACGCGGTGAATCGCGAACTCACGGACCCGTCCGGCGGCCGGGTCGTAGGCCGTCAGCTGGCCTCCGCGCACGTTGATCGGCGAGACCACGCGCTGGGTCGCGACCCCCGCGGGATCGACGTAGCCGATCACGACCGAGGTCTGCTGATGCGCCGCGGACTGCAGCTGCGCCATCGCCTCGGCGGGGTCGAGCCGCGATCCCGAGGCGTGTCCGCCACCCATCTTGCGCAGCACTGCGACGATCGCGCCGAGGGTCTGTGCGTTGGGAGTGGACATCGGCCGGTAGCCGCGCCTGCGGACGGGCGCGGGCACCCTGGACCCGCGTGCGCTGATGTCGACGATGGCACCCGACCAGTCCTCCGCCGCCGGCGCGAAGCCGCCTGCGCGCAGCGCCGCGAGCACGTCGGCGATGGGTGCCGCGGACACCGCCACCGTCGGCGCCAGGCTGCGCATCTCGACGTTCGCCAGCGCCGGCGCCGCGATGGCCTGCGCCAGCAGCGCCGGGTCCTCGCAACGGATGAACGACGACGCCATGCCGACCCGGAGCTGCCCGTGCCGCCGCGCCACGTCGTCGACGAGGTACGTCAGTCCCTGCGGGACCGGGGTCTTGGAATGGCGCTCGAACAGCGTGTGCAACTCACTCGCCGTGGCGCCGGTGTCCAGCGCCCGCCGGATCGTCGCCTCGCTGATCCGGTAGACCGTCGCAGCGCCCGCCGACTCGATGGTCGCCACCGCGGCGAGCCGCTCGGCGAGTTCGCGCTCCAGTGGACCGGGCACGATGACCGTGAGGTCGCCCTGCAGCAGGAAGTAGTCGATGGGCGCGGGCAGCACCTTCTCCATCGACGCGACGACGGCGGCTTCCTCGGCACCGTCGAGCAGGCGACGGATCGGCGTCGCGATCGCACCGCGTCCCACCATCCCCAACGTGTGCGCTTCGGTCAGCAGCGCGCCGACGGGGGCCGGCTGCAGGCGCGTCGACCACCGCGGCCTGCGCCAGGCCATGGCGGCGGCGACGGAGTTCGCGTCCACCGCAGAGCCCGACGGCAGGTCGGCGATGGCCTGCAGGAGCAGCCTGCGGTCCAGCGGGGCCGCGGTCGAGTACAGCGAATCCGACAGCGCCGCATAGGGTTTGCCGTCGGGTCCGCGTTCGCCGATGAGGCTGGGACGGGCCGCCAGGTCGAGCCACGCCGACGCCAGCGCGTACCACCGCGCCGCGGCCGGCGACTCGACGAAGCGGTCGGACGCCACGGTCGGGGCCCAGAACGGGCCCGCGCCGTCCTGGGGTTCGGGGTCCGGAATGCCCGAGGCGATCAGCCCGGCGGCGGCAGCGACCTCCAAGATGAGGCCGAGCCGATGGTCGTCGATGCCCGTCGCCTTGGTGAGCCGTTTCACCTCGCGCACGCCGAGGCCGCCGTTGCGCAGTTCGACGACCGGCGCGGCCGAAAGCGTCTCGAGGATCACCTCGACCTCGCGCAGCACGTCGATGGCGGCGCCCGCCGCTGCGGCGTCGACGTCGCCCACCTTCAGCTTGGCGACCGTCGGGTCGGGCGGCGCCAGACCGGTGGGACCGGGCTGCTGACCGCGCATGACCTGCCCGACGGTGCGCGGGAGGATCACGGTGTCGTCGTCGAGCTGCCGCAACAGCCCCGCCGCCAGCAGGCGCTGCACCGGGCGATCGGGCGGCGTTCCCGGCGCGGCATCCCGCGTCCGCCCGACGGGCGAGCCCTCGACCAGGCGCTCGAGCAGTTCTCGCGCAGGGGTGTCCAGAGCGGTGAGGCGTTCCGCGATGGCGGCGGCGTCGGGTGCGGCCGTCTCCGCCGTCACCTGACCCGGGTACCAGGGCAGACCGGACGCCGCCTCGGCCGTCACGCGGAGGCTGGTATCGCCCCAGACGAGCGCCCGATCACGCAGATCGTCGACCGCGGCGCTCACCCGGTCGTCGTCGCCGAACAGCGACAGCAGCTTGGCCACCGGCACCGCGGAGGCGTCGGCGTGCAACAGCAGCAGGCCGTCGAGCACGGAAAGCCGCAGGTAGTCGAGGTCGTCGGTGGCAGCCTTCACCGACTGACGGGACTGCGCCCTGGCGGCAAGAGCCGCGATGGAGCCGGGCGGCGGCTGCGTGAGGTCGGGTCGCAACTGGAGCAGCCGGATCAGCTGCTCGTCGGGCAGGCCGGCCAACCAGGCGCCCAGCGGCATGGCGGGGTTGGGTTCGGTCATCGACACCCAGCGTAAGCCAGGTGACCGGTCTCGCCAGTCAACGCTTGGCCTGCCACAATGTCTGCGTGGCTGAGAAGAAGAAGAACCACTACGTCGACAATGGCTGGCCCGTCACCGAGGACGGTGACCACGCGGTCAGCGAACTCGCGGCAGACCGCACGGGTGCACTGTCCCCGTTCGGCGACGTGACGTTCCCGCTGCCGGCCACCGAACTGCCTTACACGCACCCGGTCACCGTCGTAAACAAGTAGCCGTGACCCATCGGTTGTCGCACCTCGACGACGAGGGCGCGGCACACATGGTCGACGTCACGGCGAAGGACGCGACGAAGCGCACCGCGGTCGCGACGGGCACGCTCCGGACGCGTCCCGACGTGGTGGAACTCATCGCCTCCAAGGGGCTGCCCAAGGGCGACGCGCTGGCGACCGCGCGCGTCGCGGGCATCCTCGCGGCCAAGCGGACCAGTGACCTCATCCCGCTGTGCCATCAGCTGGCTCTCACCGGCGTGGACGTCGAATTCGCCATCGGCACAACGGCTGTCGACATCACGGCGACGGTGCGCACCACCGACCGCACCGGCGTCGAGATGGAGGCGCTCACCGCCGTCAGCGTGGCTGCGCTGACGCTCTACGACATGCTCAAGGCCGTCGACCCGGCGGCCACCATCGACGGCATCGCCGTGGTGCGCAAGGACGGCGGCAAGACGGGGACGTGGGAGCGGACGTGACGAGCGAGCCATCGGTTCGGTCGGGCAGAACCGCACGGGTGATCGTCGCCTCGACACGTGCGGCCGCCGGCGTGTACTCCGACCGCAGCGGACCCGTCGTCGTCGAGTGGCTGACCGCCCGCGGGTTCGAGGTCCCCGAACCCGTCGTGGTGCCCGACGGCACGGACGTCAGCCGCGCTCTGCTCGCCGCCGTCGGCGAGCGCGTCGACGTGATCCTCACCTCGGGCGGCACCGGCATCTCGCCGACCGACGGCACAGCGGATGCCACGGCGGCGATCGTCGACTACGAGATTCCCGGACTCGCGGACGCGATCCGGCGCTCCGGACTGCCTCACGTACCGACCTCGGTGCTCTCCCGCGGCGTCTGCGGCGTCCGCGACGGCGTGCTGATCGTCAACCTCCCCGGCTCGACGGGCGGCGTGAAGGACGGTCTTGGCGTCCTGGACGGCGTGCTCGACCATGCGCTGGATCAGCTCGGAGGCGGAGACCACGCTCGGTGAGCGCTCGCGCGAAGAGCAGAATGCAACGATGACGTCGATCGTGCGCATCGCGCTCACCGAGGAACTGATCGATCTGACGGAGCACGAGGCGCTCGTCGCTCACCAGGCAGCAGGTGCGGTGGTCGGCTTCTCCGGCGTCGTACGCGACCACGACGGCGGCCGGGGCGTGACGCGGCTCGAGTACTCCGCACACCCCACGGCGCTGGACGTCCTCACCGAGGTCGCCGAGGACGTCGCACGCACCGCCGACGGCGTGCGCGCCATCGCGGTGAGCCACCGCATCGGGACATTGCACATCGGCGACGCCGCCCTGGTGGCCGCCGTGGCGGCCGACCACCGGAGGGCCGCGTTCGAGACGTGCGCGTTGCTCGTCGACACCGTGAAGGCGCGGCTACCGGTGTGGAAGCACCAGTTCTTCGCCGACGGCTCCGAGGAGTGGGTCGGATCGGCCTGACGCTTGCGGGCGCGTGATCTACGCGGCGGGCGGCGGCAACAGCGGGCCACCGACCGGCGCGGGCACGGGAGCGCCGGGTGCGGGTGCCGGTGCATCGCCGGGGGTGATCGGAACGTTGGGCCCTGCGGCCTGCTCCGGGTACGGCGTGTTCATGCCGCGCTGCGCGAGACCCATGATCAGGGCTTCCTTGCCGCTGATCTCCTGGCTCTGCACGGCCTGCCACAGATCCTTGATGTAACTCGCGTTCGGGCTCTCGGTTCCCTGCACGGTCGGGTCGAGGGTCGAGCCGGGCGGAAGGGCTTCCGGGCTGGCGAGGTGCGGGACGCCCTCGGCGGGCGGCGCGGGGACCTCGGCATTGACCGGCTGGACTGCCACGTCGGGTGCGGGAACCGGTGCAGGCGCGGGCAGGGGAGCCTCGGCGTTGAGCGCCAACGGACCGGGTGCAGGCGCCGGGGCGGGCGGGGCCGGCAGCACCGGCTCGAGCGGAACGTCAGCGCGGCCGAGCGACCACACCTGCGGCTGGTCGGCGGGTGCCGGACCACCGGGCGCGACGTCCCAGTTGGCGGCCTCGACGATCGGCGGCGCGGGCGGCGGGGGCGGCAGCTCCGGTGCGGGCGGCGGAGGCAGGGGTGCGTCGACCGGGGGAGGCAGCGGAAGGTCTGCAGGCGGAGGCGGCAGCGGTGCGCCGACCGGCATGGGCGCACCGATGGTCTGAGCGGCGGCGTCCACGGGCAGCGGCGCGTCCAGCGGCGCGGCAGCGGGGGGCGGCGGCAGCTCGGGGGCCGGCGGCGGCGGAGGAGGCAGCGGCATGTTCAGCGGGCCGATGGCCTCGAAGGGCGGCGGCGGGGGCGGCGGCAGCAGCTCGGGAGCCGGCGGCGGCGGTGGGGGCGCGGGAGCGGCGAACAGCTCGAACGGCGGCGGGGGAGGAAGCTCGCCGTTCAGCGCGGGATTGTCGAGGGGCTGCGGAGCGTCGGCGACCACGTTGCGCGGCGTCGAGGAGGACAGGCCGCGGCCACACGTCGGCCATGCGCCCTTGCCCTGGCTGGCCAGGACGCGCTCGGCGACCGCGATCTGCTCTTCCTTGGTGGCCATGTACGCCGTCGGGGCGTACTCGCCGCCACCGTGGCCGGACCACGTGCTGGGCGAGAACTGCAGACCGCCGTGGTAACCGTTGCCGGTGTTGATGGCCCAGTTGCCGCCGGATTCGCACGAAGCGACCCGGTCCCATTCGCCGTCGGTCGCAGCGCCGGCCTGGCTGGCGAGGACGATGCTGCCGCCACCGAGGACCGCGCCGGTGAAGGCGATCTTGGCGACGTTTGCAGCGGACGTGATTGGGGCAGCCTTGCGGTGGCGTCCAGTCATAGGTGCAGAAATTCCTCTCGTAGGCGCCCGCGAGGTCAGCTGTCGGGTTCGGGCTGGAGAGGTTGCCCGGCCGGCACGTATGTCGGCTTCACCCCAAGGAGCTGCAGTTGCAGCCCCAGGTCCTTCGGTGGACCGGTGGGTCCCCCGCCTCCATCCAGGTGGTCGGTATCGGCTGTGCCCAACGGATGGAGCTCGGCGCTATCGGGCACAGCGGGCCACGTGATTTGGGTCGTGTGGCTTGGATCAGACCGTAACGGCTGGCTCCGGTCCCGTCACTTCGCGCCGACCTCGGCGTTTCCGCCTCCAGCAAATATTATGAGGACCTTAAAGCCGCAGGCGAGATTCGCGTTTTCGCAGGAGCGCGTGTGGGTAACGACACGCCACCGCCAGTTCGTGACCATTCCGTGATGTGATGTAAATCACCGTCATCCGCCGGCGAACGGGGGTAACACGTCGACCGTCTGGTTTGTTCTCAACCGAATCGATCGGTCCCGTACCGCCACGCCGTCGCAGAGAAACGAGCATCTCTCCAGCACCCGGGAGAGGTCTGCGCCGCGCTCGCGCAGCGTCGCGAGAAGACCGTCGATCGTCGTTCCCTCTGCGATCTCGACGATTTCGTCCTCGGTGCCTGCCGCCGCACGTGCGGCCGCGAAGTAGCGAACGGTCACGCGGATCGGCGCAACGCCCTCGACCCCGTCGGAGGGGGCCACGTCAGCCACCGATGGCGCTCATCGGCCGGGCGGGCTGGATGAAGTCGGGATCGTTGATGCCATGACCCGCCGGCTTGGCCCACATCGCGCCGCGCCACGCCGCCTCGATCGCGTCGTCGTCCGCGCCCGAGCGCAGGAGCTTCCGCAGGTCGGTCTCGTCGGCCGAGAACAGGCAACTGCGCACCTGCCCGTCGGCGGTGAGTCGGGTGCGGTCGCACGCGGCGCAGAAGGCCTCGGACACCGATGCGATGACGCCCACGGTGGCCGGCCCGCCGTCGACCCGCCACAGCTGCGCAGGGGCCGAACCACGGGGTGCCGAATCCGGCTGCAGGTCGAAGTGACGGCGTAGCGCGGCCAGGATCTGCTCGGCGCTCAGCGTCTCCTCGCGCCGCCAGTGCTGGTCGGCGTCGAGCGGCATCTGCTCGATGATGCGCAGCTGGTAGTCGTGGCCGAGGCAGAACCGCAGCAGCTCCACGGCGTCGTCGAGCCCCGTCGCCGCGTCGAGGACGGCGTTCACCTTCACCGGCGTGAGTCCGGCGTCTGCTGCGGCGGCAAGGCCATCGAGGACGTCTGAGAGGCGGTCGCGACGCGTGATGTGCTCGAAGCGGTTCGGATCCACGGTGTCGAGGGAGACGTTGACCCGGTTCAGGCCGGCGTCCTTCAGCCGCTGGGCCCGACGGGCGAGCGAGACGCCGTTGGTGGTCAACGCGATCTCGGGCCGCGGCGTCAGCGCTGCCGCTGCGGCGATCACGTCCTCGAGATGCTTCGACAGCAGCGGCTCCCCGCCGGTGAACCGGACGTTGGTGATGCCGAGGCGGGTGATGGCGATCTCGAGCAGCCGGGTCAGTTCGGCGGTGCTCAGCAGTTCCTCGCCCGGCAGCCAGTTCAGGCCTTCCGCGGGCATGCAGTAGGTACAGCGCAGATTGCACCGGTCGGTCAGCGAGACGCGCAGGTCGGTCGCCGCGCGGCCATGGGTGTCGAGCAGGGGACCTGCACTCGGCATGCCGGCGGGCACCGCGGCGCGCGGCATCGGCAGGCCCAGCGCGGTGACGGTCACTGCCGCACCCCGAACTGGGCCTGGGGGCCATCGGCAGGAACGATCTCCTTGCCGAGCGGCAGCAGCGAGACGGGGATGAGTTTCAGGTTGGCTATTGCCAAGGGGATTCCAATGATCGTGATCGCCATCGCGATGGCGGTCAGCACGTGGCCGATGGCCAGCCAGATTCCGGCGACGACGATCCAGATGACGTTGCCGATCATCGCGCCGGGCCTGGCACCGGGCTTGTCGACGACGGTGTAGCCGAACGGCCACAGCGCGTACACGCCGATCCGGAAGGCCGCGAAGCCGAACGGGATGGTCACGATGAGGATGAAGCAGATGATCCCGGCGAGGAAGTAACCCAGGGCGAGCCACAGCCCGCCGAAGATCAACCAGATGACGTTCAGGATCAGGCGCATGTGACTCCTCCAGCGGTGGTTCCCAGGCTACCGGCCAAAGGGTTCGCTGGTCGGGGCGGTGTCCGAGTAGGATCGATACCAGTGGCGTCCTGCGCAGGCGGGACGCTTCAATTATGTGTTCGATGTCCAGCGATATGACGAGCGGGTGAGACGAGTGCCTACCGGCAAGGTGAAGTGGTACAGCGCCGAGAAGGGCTTCGGGTTCGTGTCCCAGGAGGACGGCGAGGACGTGTACGTCGGCTCGTCGGCCCTGCCATCGGGCGTCGCGGAACTGAAGGCCGGCCAGAAGGTCGAGTTCGGCATCGCCGCCGGTCGTCGTGGTCCGCAGGCACTGAGTCTGAAGGTCATCGAGCCGCCGCCCAGCCTCGCCAAGACCCGTCGCGAAGCGGGCCGGGCGGAGCGCCCCGAGCACAAGCACACCCCCGACGAGCTGCACGGCATGGTCGAGGACATGATCACCCTGCTCGAGGGTGCGGTGCAGCCCGAGCTGCGCAAGGGTCGTTACCCCGATCGCAAGATCGCCCGCCGGGTGTCCGAGGTCGTCAAGGCAGTCGCGCAGGAACTCGACGCCTGAGTCGGTTCCACGAACGTCGACTTTTCGTTGCTTTCAGGCACTTTGAGCGACGACAAGTCCACGTTCGCGCAACGCTGCCAGTACCCGCTGCAGGATGACGGCCGATCGGAGGCGCAGCATCTCGCTGCTCACCCGCACGACGACCCAGTTCAGCGCTGCGAGTTCGGCGATGCGGTCGATGTCCCTGCTTCGTTGGCGTGGGTCGGTCCAGTGCTGAGCGCCGTCGAACTCCACGGCCACCTTCGCCGCGGGCCAGCCCATGTCTAGGCGGGCGACGAAGCGTCCGGCCGGGTCGCGCACCTCGATCTGCGTCTCGGGGCGGGGAAGCCCCGCACTCATCAGCAGAATCCGGGTGCGCGTCTCCTGCGGTGACTCGGCCCCCGCATCGCTCAGTTCGAGGGCGCGGCGCAACTGGACGGTGCCTCGGGCCCCGCGATGCATATCGGCGACGGACTCGACGGCCTCGATGCTCACCCCGGTCGCCCGGCGCAATGCGTCGAGTCTGATCACCGCGGTCTCCAGGCCGGGCGCCCGGCCGACGTCGAAGGCGGTGCGTGCAGCCGTAGTGACGGGCATCCCTCCGACGCGACAAACCTCGTCGTCTTCGAGGACGTCGCTGTGCAGGACAATTCCGCGCACCTTGTCGCGGCCCGGTCGGTTCAGCTCGGCCGGGAGCTTGGTGCCGATCCATCGGGTGCCATGCAGTGCAGCCGCAGAGGTTCCCGCAACGACGGCCCGGCGTCTCGACCACAGCCATGCCGCGACGGCCTTGTCGACCGCGTCCAACTGGGCGCCGCGCGGCACGTAGACGTTCCGATGCACGGCGACGTAGGCGGTGCGGAGCTGATGACTGGTCACCGAACCGGTGGCAAGGGCCTCGGTGCCGACGAACGGCCACCGCAATGAGGTCATGACGATAGGACTCGTCGACGGGCCCATCGGTTCCACTGCCCGCGAACGTCGACTTTTCGTCAACCTCACCAGGGATCTTTCACGAGAAGTCGACGTTCGGCGCAGGACCGAAACGGGAAGACTGGCGTCGTGAGTTACGTGAACCCCAAGGGTGACTTCGACCGCGACACCAACTACATCACCACCAGGATCACCGCCGACGGCCGTGACGGGTATCCCGTCGAGCCCGGCCGCTACCGGTTGGTCGTCGCGCGGGCGTGCCCGTGGGCGAACCGGTCGATCATCGTGCGCCGGCTGCTCGGGCTGGAAGACGTTCTCTCCATTGGTTTTTGCGGTCCGACGCACGACGAGCGCAGCTGGACGTTCGACCTCGACCCCGGCGGCGTGGATCCGGTGCTGAAGATCCCGCGCCTGCAGGACGCCTACTTCAAGCGCGATCCGGAGTACCCGAAGGGCATCACCGTGCCCGCGATCGTCGACGTGCCGACCGGCGCGGTGGTCACCAACGACTTCCCCCAGATCACGCTCGACTTCTCCACCGAGTGGACCCAGTACCACCGCGACGGCGCCCCGGACCTCTATCCCGAGAAGCACCGCGACGAGATCGACGAGGTGGCCCAGCGCATCTACACCGAGATCAACAACGGTGTGTACCGCTGCGGCTTCGCCGGCTCACAGGGCGCCTACGACAAGGCCTACGACCGGCTGTTCACCGCCCTGGACTGGGTGTCCGAGCGGTTGGAGAACCAGCGGTTCCTGATCGGCGACACCATTACCGAGGCCGACGTCCGGCTGTTCACCACGCTGGCGCGCTTCGACCCCGTCTACCACGGGCACTTCAAGTGCAACCGCAGCAAGCTCTCGGAGATGCCGGTGCTGTGGGCCTACGCCC
>JAQSXQ010000724.1 GCA_029256565.1 Mycobacterium sp. | reverse complement strand
CCGGATGCCTACCGTACTGCGACCGTTCACGATCATGGGCCCGGCTTCCTGCTGCCCGGCTTCGTCGACGCGCACGTCCACTTCCCGCAGACCTACGCGGGCGACTCCTACGGCGGCGGCCAGCTGCTCGAGTGGCTGACGCGGTGCATCTTCCCGTCCGAGGCGCGGTTCGCCGACCCCGCATTCGCCCGCCGCGCCGCCGTCGACTTCTGCAATCGGCGCATCGCGGCGGGCACCACCGCGGCGATGGTGTTCGGCTCGGCCTTTCCGCACGCCCAAGATGCCCTGTTCGAGGAGACGCGCCGCCGGGGACTGCGGATCGTCAGCGGCCGTGGCATCCAGACCGTCGGCCCCGACAGCGCTGCGCCACTGCTCACCTCCGAGGACGACGCGATCCGCCTCGCCCGCGAGGAGATCGACACCTGGCACGGCGCCGACACCGGCGACGTGGCCACAGCCCTGCTGCACGTCGCCGTCGTGCCCAGATTCGCGCCGTCGGTGACGACCGAGACCCTGCGACGGCTCGGCGAGCTGTACGACTCGGTCCGCGACCGCGGGGTGTACGTGCACACCCACCTCAACGAGAACGCCCAGCCGGGCACCGGTGAGGTCGATTCGGTCAAGCGCCGGTACGGCGTCGGCAGCTACCTCGACACCTACGACGGCAGGTTCCTGCCGGGATCGACGCTCGGCGGGCAGAGCCTGCTCGGCAGGCGGACCATCATGGCCCACGCGGTGCACTGCCAGGACGGCGAGTTGCGACGGATGGCCGAGACGGGCACGTCGATCGTCCTCGGCGACGCGTTCAAGCAGCACATCGGCGAACCAGGTGACGACAGCGTGTCCATGCATCCCGCCGAGATGCTGTTCACCGGCACGCTCGCGGGTGCCCGTGCACTCGACATGGAGGACCGGTTCGGCAACTTCGACGTCGGCAAGGAGGCCGACTTCGTGGTCGTCGACCCGCGGCGCAGTCCGGCGCTCGCCGACACCCTCGAGCACGGGATCCGTTCGGACGACGAGGATCTCGCGCGCGACCAGACGCTGTTCACGCTCCTCATGGGCATTCGGGAGCCGACCATCTCGCACGTGTACGTGCAGGGCCGCCGACTGGACGAGGCGGCGTGAGCGCGACCGCCGTCACCGTGCTGGTCCGTCCGGTCGACCCGGCGGGCCTCGACTCGTGGCTGGCCGAGCTGGCGTCCAGTGCCCGATCCGCGGACGGGTTCGTCGAGTCGACGACGTCGGTATACGCCGACGAGCGACTGGATCTCGCCATCGCGGTGACCTTCCGCGACGAGTCGCTGCTGGACGAATGGCTCGACGGTCCGGCCAGGGCCGGGGTGCTGCGTGATGGTTCAGCGCGTGGATTCCACCGGGCCGCGACCGACCTCGTGCTGGTCGACGGCGAGCCCACCCCGCCGGGCGTGGCGGTGTTCCGGCACACCGTCACGGCGGGCCGGGTCGACGAATTCATCGGTGCGCAATGGGATCTCACCGCCGCCAGTACGCGATTCACCGGGTACGAGGGCACGGTCGTCCTACCGCCCGGCGGATCGGGGGAGTGGACGTCGCTGATCCGGTTCCGCACCGAACGGCTGCTCGCCGCGTGGCTGAAGTCGACCGAGCGCCAGCATGCACTGTCACCGCTGCGGTCGACGCTCGACCAGGACTTCTCGACCTTCACGCAGACCACGCCGTTCGGCACGACCGTGCGCGTCGAGGACGGCCGCACCAAACTGACGCCGGGCTGGAAGTCCGCGATGCTCGTCCTGCTGGTGCTGTATCCAACGGTGATGCTGCTGTCGCGCTTCTTCGGACCGATCCTCGAGGGCATGGGCGCCGGGCCGTGGCTGACCATCTGGCTGAGTCAGGTGCTGAGCATCTCGCTGCTGCAGTGGGTGCTGATGCCGTTCGCCGTGCGGAGGATGCGCCGGTGGCTGGACCCGGTCGACGGCGCAAGCCTCGGGGTGACGCTGCGCGGAGTGGCGATCGTCGTCGCCGGCTACGTCATCACGCTGGCGATCTTCGCGACGATCACCTGGCTGCAGTACTGGGACTATCACTGAGGCACGGCGTCACGCCTCGCACCACCGCCACTCGCCGTTTTCGCGGGCGAAGCCGATGTCCTGGGCGCCCTCGCCGCTCTCCTCGATCTCGGCCGTCGCCGTGTCACCGCGGACGTCGATCGAGTTGATGGTGAGCGCCCATCGCCCCGCGTCGGCGCGCAGTTCGGTCAGTCCGGCGACGCTGAACAACTCCTGACTGCGCACCTCGTCGCACAGCAGGGTGCGGAGTTCGGCGAAGTCCTCGGCGTTCCAGGCCGATTCGAAGCGGTCGACCAGGTCGCTGACCTGCTCTTCGTCCGACATCTGGAGCGCAGGCGCGGCGACGGCGCGACCGTCCACGGGCCCGGTCACGGACACGGCAACGACCCCTACGACGGCGATGGCCGCGATCGCCGCAGCGGCTGCGACGATCCACGACGGACGGAGGCTCATCAGAGGAGTGTGGTCCCTGGGTGCGCTCGCCGCCGAAGAAATCTAGACTTGAGCGGAACACACTCAACCTTGACGGCGTTGTGTAAGGCGACAAGCATTTTTCCAAGCTTAGGAATGGAGGTGTCGTGGACTCGTTCAACCCGACCACGAAGACCCAGGCGGCGCTGACCTCGGCGTTGCAGGCGGCGACCGCCGCAGGCAACCCGGAGATCCGTCCCGCCCATTTGTTGATGGCGTTGCTGACGCAGAACGACGGCATCGCCGGGCCCCTGCTCGAGGCGGTCGGAGTGGAACCCGCGACGGTCCGTGCCGAGGTACAGCGCCTGATCGACCGGCTGCCCAGCGCGAGCGGCGCCAACTCGACGCCGCAGCTGTCCCGCGAATCGCTCGCTGCGGTGACCGCCGCGCAGCACCTCGCCACCGAGATGGACGACGAGTACGTATCGACCGAGCACCTGCTGGTCGGCCTCGCCACCGGTGACAGCGACGTC
>JAQSXQ010000024.1 GCA_029256565.1 Mycobacterium sp. | reverse complement strand
TTCAGCAGGGCGTGCGAGTCGCTGTATCACTTCGCGTGGGACGAGTTCTGCGACTGGTACCTCGAGCTGGCGAAGGTGCAACTCGCCTCCGATCCCGACGGCCCGACGAATGCCGTGCTGGCCGCCGTGCTCGACGCCCTGCTCAAGCTGCTGCATCCGGTGATGCCGTTCGTGACCGAGACGCTGTGGAAGACGCTGACCGGCGGTGAGTCGCTGGTGATCGCCGACTGGCCCGCCGCGTCCGGCGTGGTGCTGGACACGGTTGCCGCGCAACGGATCGCCGACATGCAGAAGTTGGTGACCGAGGTGCGCCGGTTCCGCAGCGACCAGGGACTCAACGACCGCCAGCGGGTGCCCGCCCGGCTCGTCGGCATCGGCGACGCCGATCTGGACACCCAGGTGCCCGCCGTCGCGGCGCTGGCCTGGCTGACCGAACCCGAGGACGGGTTCACGCCGTCGGCATCGGTCGAGGTCCGTCTGACCCGCGGCACGGTGGCCGTCGAACTCGACACCTCCGGCACCGTCGACGTCGCCGCCGAGCGACGCAGGCTCGAGAAGGACCTGGCGGCCGCGGAGAAGGAACTGGCGCAGACGACGGCGAAGCTCGGCAACGAGGCCTTCCTGGCCAAGGCGCCCGAGCCCGTCGTCGAGAAGATCCGCGCCCGTAGGCAATTGGCCGCAGAAGAGGTCGAACGCATTTCGGGTCGCCTCGACGGTCTGCGATGAGCGAGCCGACGCCCGACGAGATCGCATCGCTGCTGCAGGTCGAGCACCTGCTCGATCAACGCTGGCCGGAGACGAAGATCGAGCCCAGCCTCGGGCGGATCAGCGCGCTGCTCGAACTGCTCGGTTCGCCGCAGCGGGCGTACCCGAGCATCCACGTGGCCGGCACGAACGGCAAGACCTCGGTGGTACGGCTCATCGACGCACTGCTGATGGCGTTGCACCGCAGGACGGGCCGCACCACCAGCCCGCACCTGCAGTCCGCGGTCGAGCGCATCGCGATCGACGGTGAGCCGCTCTCGCCGGCGGCCTACGTCGAGACCTACCGCGAGATCGAGCCGTTCGTGGAACTGGTCGACCGGCAGTCCGAGGCCGACGGAGGCCCGCGGATGAGCAAGTTCGAGGTGCTGACCGCGATGGCGTTCAGCGCCTTCGCCGACGCACCGGTCGACGTCGCCGTCGTCGAGGTCGGCCTCGGCGGCCGCTGGGACGCGACCAACGTGGTCGACGCGCCGGTCGCCGTCATCACCCCGATCGGCATCGACCACGCGGACTACCTCGGCGACACGATCGCGGAGATCGCCGCGGAGAAGGCCGGGATCATCGTCAAGGCGAAGGATGACCTCGTCCCGACCGACACCGTGGCGGTGATCGGCCAGCAGGTACCCGAGGCGATGGAAGTCCTACTGGCGCAGGCAGTTCGGACCGACGCCGCCGTGGCGCGGGAGGACTCCGAGTTTGCCGTACTCAGTCGCGAGGTCGCGATCGGGGGACAGGTGCTGGAGCTACAGGGTCTCGGTGGCGTCTACTCCGAGATCTTCCTTCCGCTGCACGGCGAGCATCAGGCCCACAATGCGGTCGTCGCGCTCGCGGCCGTCGAGGCGTTCTTCGGCGCGGGCGCAGGCCGTCAGCTCGACGTCGACGCGGTGCGCGCGGGCTTCGCGAACGCGACCAGCCCGGGGCGGCTGGAACGGATGCGCAGCGCGCCGACGGTCTTCATCGACGCCGCGCACAACCCCGCGGGCGCCGCCGCCCTGGCCGCGGCACTCGAGCAGGAGTTCGACTTCCGGTACCTCGTCGGCGTGGTGTCGGTGATGGCCGACAAGGACGTCGACGGCATCCTCGCCGCGCTCGAGCCCGCGTTCGACGTGCTGATCGTGACCCACAACGGATCGCCGCGGGCCATGGAGGTCGAGGCACTGGCGATGCGGGCCGAGGAGCGGTTCGGTCAGGAGCGGGTCGTGATCGCCTCCACGTTGCCCGACGCCATCGAGACGGCGACCGCCATGGTCGAGGACGCCGGCGACGACGGCGCAGGGTTCTCCGGAGCGGGCATGGTCATCACCGGCTCGGTCGTCACCGCGGGCGCCGCCCGCACGCTGTTCGGACGGGATCCACGATGACGTCTCTCGACCCACCGCCGGCCCCGCCGGACCCGTGGAAGAGCTTCCGCGGGGTGATGGCCGGCACCCTCGTCCTCGAGGCGATCGTCGTGCTGCTCGCCCTGCCCGTCGTGAGCGTGGCCAACGGCGGTCTCACGTGGACGTCCGGGGGCTACCTCATCGGCCTCAGCGTCGTGCTCATCTTTCTGGCAGGCGTACAGGGCAAGCCGTGGGCGCTCAAGGCGAACCTGGCCGTGCAGGTGGTGGTGATCGCGGGCGCACTCGTCCACCCCGCGGTCGGATTCATCGGCGTCGTGTTCGCAGCGGTGTGGGCGTTGATCGCCTACCTGCGCGCCGAGGTCAAGCGTCGACAGGACCGGGGCCAGTTGCCTGGGCAGCAGGATCCGCCCGGCTGACCGGTACGCTGTCGCCGTGACTGAACAGACTCTGATTTTGGTGAAGCCCGATGGCGTCAAGCGACTGCTCGTCGGCGAGATTCTGAGCAGGATCGAGCGCAAGGGGCTGACGCTCGCGGCCCTCGAACTCAAGACGGTCGACGACGCATTGGCCCGGGCGCACTACGCGGAGCACGAGGACAAGCCGTTCTTCCCGTCGCTTCTGGAATTCATCACCTCGGGGCCGGTCGTGGCCGCAATCGTCGAGGGCCCCCGCGCCGTTGCCGCGTTCCGGCAGATCGCGGGCGGCACCGATCCAGTGGAGAAGGCTGCCCCGGGCACGATCCGCGGTGACCTGGCCTTGGTCACCCAGGACAACCTGGTGCACGGCTCGGATTCGCCCGAATCGGCGGCCCGCGAAATCGAACTCTGGTTCCCCGGGCGTTAGCTGTCTGGCCCCCCGCCGACGGCACCTCGTCGGAAACACCGCGATGGTGTGGGATACTGGCCTCGGGTGACCGGCTTCATACCAGAAGCGGAAGCCCGGATGAAGACTTAGACGTGCGCGACCACGTGACCCCGAAGGTCATGTGCGGCGCCGACCGTCCAGCCATCATTCAGCCAGGCACTGAGGGCTCCACCCGGAGTCGCTCGGAGCGAGACCATACAAGCTCGGGGAACCCCTCGAGCCCATAGCGGAAGCCCTCGCGTGGCCGCGTCGATACGACGCGCCCGGGGGCTGAGGAGAATACGTGGCCCAGGATGCGCCTACCCAAGACCAGCCAGAAGACATCCAGCAGGACCAGCAGCCGCCTGCGCCGCTGACCGACGCCGGTCCCGGCGACGACACTGCTGCCGTCGCCGACCCGGATCGAACCGGTGACGCCGAAGCTGTCGAGGGTGACGAAGCCCCCGTAGCGGCCGAGCCCGAAGCAGCGGCCGAACCGGCCGCTGCCGAGCCCGAGGTCGAACCGGCCGCTGCCGAGCCCGAGGCTGCCGAGCCCGAACCCGAACCCGAACCCGAGCCCGAGGCGGCACCGCCGCCGCGCGGTGTCCTCTCCCCGTTCTCCTACGTGGAGGAGCCGGAACCGGAACTGCCGCGCGCCACGCCGGATGCCTCCAACCAGGCAGTCGACTATCGCCCGCTGTTCGTCGCGCCTCCGCTGTTCGTGGCACCGCGACCGGCTCAACCCGTGGACGACGACGATGACGACGTCGACGACGTGGACGAGTCCGACGATGACGACGACACCGACTCCGACGATGCGGCCGTCGACGCCGACGCCGACACCGACGACGATTCGGCCGACGACCGACCCGCCAACCGCCGCCGTCGGCGCGGACGCCGTGGCCGCGGCCGTGGACGCGGTGAGCAGAGCAGCGACGACGCAGGCGACGACACCGACGAGGAGTCGACCGACGACGGTGACTCCGACGACGACTCCGATGACGAGGACGGCGCCGACGACGAAAACGCAGGCGGCGAGGGCGCTACCCGTCGCAGGCGGCGCCGCCGCAGGCGCAAGTCGGGGGCAGGCGACGGCGACGACGCCACCTCGACCGACGACCCGCCGAACACCGTCGTGCACGAGCGCGCACCGCGGGAACGGTCGGAACGCCCGGAGAAGTCGAACAAGTCCGACGAGATCCAGGGCATCAGCGGCTCCACGCGGCTCGAGGCCAAGCGTCAGCGCCGGCGCGACGGCCGCGACGCGGGGCGACGCCGTCCGCCGATCCTGAGCGAGGCGGAATTCCTCGCCCGCCGCGAGGCCGTCGAACGAGTGATGGTCGTGCGCGACAAGGTCCGGACGGAACCGCCGCACGAAGGCGCCCGCTACACGCAGATCGCGGTCCTCGAGGACGGCGTGGTGGTCGAGCACTTCGTGACCTCCGCGGGTTCCGCGTCGCTCGTCGGCAACGTCTACCTCGGCATCGTGCAGAACGTCCTGCCCTCGATGGAGGCGGCATTCGTCGACATCGGCCGCGGCCGCAACGGCGTGCTCTACGCCGGTGAGGTGAACTGGGAGGCCGCGGGCCTCGGCGGTGCGCAGCGCAAGATCGAGCAGGCACTCAAGCCGGGCGACTACGTCGTCGTCCAGGTGAGCAAGGATCCCGTCGGACACAAGGGCGCCCGCCTCACCACCCAGCTGTCGCTGGCCGGTCGCTACCTGGTCTACGTGCCGGGGGCGTCGTCCACCGGCATCAGCCGCAAGCTCCCCGACACCGAACGGCAGCGCCTGAAGGAGATCCTGCGCGAGGTGGTGCCCTCAGACGCCGGCGTCATCATCCGCACGGCGTCCGAGGGCGTGAAGGAAGAGGACATCCGCTCCGACGTCGACCGGCTGCAGGAGCGCTGGAAGCAGATCGAGGCGAAGGCCACCGAGATCACCGGCAAGGCCGCCGGTGCCGCGGTCGCGCTCTACGAGGAGCCCGACGTCCTGGTCAAGGTCATCCGCGATCTGTTCAACGAGGACTTCTCCGGGCTGATCGTCTCCGGTGACGACGCGTGGAACACGATCAACGACTACGTGACCTCGGTCGCGCCGGAACTCCTGCCGCGGATGACGCGGTACGAGCCGGCCCAGCCCGATGGTCCCGACGTCTTCGCCGTCCACCGCATCGACGAACAGTTGGTCAAGGCGATGGACCGCAAGGTGTGGCTGCCGTCGGGCGGCACGCTGGTCATCGATCGCACCGAGGCGATGACCGTCGTCGACGTCAACACCGGCAAGTTCACCGGCTCGGGCGGAAACCTCGAGCAGACCGTGACGCGCAACAACCTCGAGGCCGCCGAGGAGACCGTCCGCCAGCTGCGGCTGCGCGACATCGGCGGAATCATCGTCATCGACTTCATCGACATGGTGCTGGAGTCCAACCGGGATCTGGTGCTGCGCCGGCTCACCGAGGCGCTCTCGCGGGACCGCACGCGCCACCAGGTGTCCGAGGTGACCTCGCTCGGCCTGGTGCAGCTGACCCGCAAGAAGCTGGGTACCGGCCTCATCGAGGCGTTCTCCACGACCTGCTCGCACTGCGCAGGCCGCGGGATCATGCTGCACGGTGATCCGGTCGACTCCGGCGCTCCGTCGAGCCAGGGACGCAAGTCCGAGCCCGGCGCAGGTCGGCGTGGCAAGCGGGGCAAGAAGGGCGGACGCACCGAGGAAGTGCCGGTCGCGAAGGTTCCCCCGCACGCCGTGGGCGAGCACCCGATGTTCAAGGCGATGGCGGCGGCGAACGGCCGCGGTGACGACGAGACCGACGAGGACGTCATCGAACTCGAAGGCGATGACGTCGCCGCAGAGGGCGTCGTCGGCGAGGTCGTGGACGAAGCCGTCGACGAAGACATCGAGGACGACACCGACGAGGACGACACCGACGACGACTCCGACGACTCCGACGAGGACGACTCCGACGACGACGACCTCGATGACGACGAAGACGACGATGACGAGGACGACGACGACATCGAGGTCATCTCCGACGACGACTCCGATGACGAGGACGACGACGACTCGGATGACGACGAGGACGACGACACCGACGACGACGACTCGGACGACGACGACGATGAGGATGACGAGGACGACGAGCCCGTGTTGGTCTCGACCAGTCGCCCTCGTCGACGTCGCGCAGCCGCGCGACCTGCCGGACCGCCGAGTCAGGATGGGTGAATCGGTCGGCGGTGAGGCGGTTTGACCCCTTACCCGCTGGTCACGTAATCTTGAGCAGTTGTCCGTCGGCTTTGCGATGATCCGAGCCGGTGACAGCGGGGCTTAGCACCCGCACCCCCAGACCACGCGAGCAGCTTCCGGGCAGCGCGCGCCCGCAACACAGACGTAGAGGATGACGACACGATGGCGACGTACGCAATCGTCAAGACCGGCGGCAAGCAGTACAAGGTCGCGGTCGGAGACATAGTCAAGGTCGAGAAGCTGGAGCTCGAAGCCGGCGCTTCCGTGTCGCTGCCCGTGGCGCTCGTCGTCGACGGCGCGAACGTCACGACCGACGCGAGCGACCTGGAGAAGGTCGCCGTGACGGCCGAGGTGCTCGAGCACACCAAGGGCCCGAAGATCCGGATCCACAAGTTCAAGAACAAGACCGGCTACCACAAGCGGCAGGGCCACCGTCAGAAGCTGACGGTCGTCAAGGTCACCGACATCGCCTGATGTTCGTCCACGCAGACAACACCGACTACTAGTAGGGGAGCAACCACATGGCACACAAGAAGGGCGCTTCCAGCTCACGCAACGGTCGTGACTCGAATTCGCAGCGCCTCGGCGTCAAGCGCTTCGGCGGCCAGGTCGTCAAGGCCGGCGAGATCATCGTCCGCCAGCGCGGCACGCACTTTCACCCCGGCGTGAACGTCGGACGCGGTGGGGACGACACCCTGTTCGCGACCGCTCCCGGCGCCGTGCAGTTCGGTGAGAAGCGCGGACGCAAGACCGTCAACATCGTTCGCATCGCGCGACCGGGGTCTGACGTCGCCGCCACCTCGAACGCCTAGGGCTCGCACTTCCAACGTCGACGTCGACGTTCTGCAGTGCGGCTCTCGCAGTCGGACTGCAGAACGTAGATTTCGTCTTGGAAAGGAACCCCGATGCCCCGTTTCGTCGATCGCGTCGTCATTCATGCGCGAGCAGGCAACGGCGGTCACGGCTGCGCCTCGGTGCACCGCGAGAAGTTCAAGCCGCTCGGTGGTCCCGACGGCGGTAACGGTGGCCGCGGCGGCAGTGTCGTGCTCGTCGTCGATCCGCAGGTGCACACCCTGCTCGACTTCCACTTCCACCCGCACGTCGTAGCCCCGTCGGGCAAGCAGGGTGCCGGTAGCAACCGTGATGGCGCGGCCGGTGCCGATCTCGAGGTGCGGGTGCCCGACGGCACCGTCGTCCTCGACGACCAAGGGCGGCTACTCGCCGATCTGGTCGGCGAGGGAACCCGGTTCGACGCAGCCACCGGCGGACGCGGTGGCCTCGGCAACGCCTCCCTGGCATCCCGGGCGCGCAAGGCGCCGGGCTTCGCCCTGCTGGGTGAGGAGGGCCAGGCCCGCGACCTCACCCTCGAACTCAAGACCGTCGCCGACGTCGGTCTCGTCGGCTTCCCCTCGGCGGGCAAGTCGTCACTGGTCTCGGTGATCTCGGCGGCCAAGCCGAAGATCGCGGACTACCCGTTCACCACGCTGACGCCGAACCTCGGCGTCGTGTCGGCGGGCGATCACACCTTCACCGTCGCCGACGTACCCGGCCTGATCCCGGGGGCGTCGCAGGGCCGAGGTCTCGGCCTCGACTTCCTGCGGCACATCGAACGCTGCGCGGTCCTGGTGCACGTCGTCGACTGCGCGACCATGGAGCCCGGTCGTGACCCGATCTCGGACATCGACGCACTCGAGGCCGAACTCGCCGCTTACGTGCCGACGCTCCAGGGCGACCAGACCCTGGGCGACTTGGCCGAGCGTCCCCGCGCCGTGGTGCTGAACAAGATCGACGTGCCCGACGCGCGCGAGATGGCGGACTTCATCCGCGGTGAGATCGCCGAACGCTACGGCTGGCCGGTCTTCGAGGTGTCCGCCGTGAGTCGAGATGGGTTGCGGCCGTTGATCTTCGCGCTGTGGGACATGGTGGCCGCCTATCGCGCCGCGCAGCCCGTGGTCGCGCCGCGGCGTCCCGTCATCAGGCCGGTCGCCATCGACGAGAGCGGTTTCACCGTCACCTCGGACGGCGACGGCGGCTTCGTGGTGCGCGGTACCCGGCCGGAGCGCTGGATCAGCCAAACCGACTTCACCAACGACGAGGCGGTTGGCTACCTCGGCGACCGGCTGGCCCGGCTCGGCGTCGAAGACGAACTGCTCAAGCTCGGCGCCCGCCCTGGTTGCGCCGTGACCATCGGCGCCGTGACGTTCGACTGGGAGCCGCAGACGGCGGCGGGCGTCGACATCACGATGACGGGGCGCGGCACCGACATCCGCATCGACCAGAGTGACCGCATCGGTGCAGCGGAACGCAAGATCGCGCGGCGGGAGCGCCGCAGGCCCGGCAGCGACGACGAGTGACCAGCGTGCACTCCGGCGATCCCGCGCGCTCGGCGCATCGGGAGGCCATCCGCACCGCGCGCAGCGTCGTGGTCAAGGTGGGCACCACGGCACTGACCACGCCATCGGGGGAGTTCGACGCCGGTAGGCTCGCCGACCTCGCCGATGCCATCGAGTCGCGGATGCAGGCCGGATCCGACGTCGTGATCGTCTCGTCGGGCGCCATCGCCGCGGGCATGGAACCGCTGCGGCTGACGAAGCGACCCACCGACCTGGCGACGAAGCAGGCAGCGGCCAGCGTCGGGCAGGTCGCGCTGGTCAACGCGTGGAGTTCGGCATTCGGGCGCTACCGCCGCACCGTCGGCCAGGTGCTGTTGACGGCGCACGACATCGCAATGCGCGTGCAGCACAACAACGCTCAGCGCACATTGGATCGGCTCCGTGCGCTGCACGCCGTGGCCATCGTGAACGAGAACGACACCGTGGCCACCAACGAGATCCGGTTCGGCGACAACGACAGGCTCTCGGCTCTGGTGGCGCACCTCGTCGGTGCCGACGCGCTGATCCTGCTCTCGGACATCGACGGCCTGTACGACGGTGATCCCCGCAAGGCGCCTGCCGACGATCCGGCGCGCTTCATCCCCGAGGTGGCTGCGCCCGACGATCTGGACGGCGTCGTCGCGGGCGGGGGAAGCAGACTCGGTACCGGCGGCATGGCGTCGAAGTTGTCGTCGGCGCTGTTGGCGGCCGACGCGGGCGTGCCCGTGCTGTTGGCCGCTGCGGCCGACGCGGCGACGGCGTTGGCCGATGCCTCGGTGGGCACGGTCTTCGCCCCGCGGTCCGAACGGATGACGGCCCGGCGGTTCTGGGTGCGGTACGCCGCCGAATCGGCAGGTGTGCTGACCCTCGACGACGGTGCGGTACGAGCAGTGCTCGACCGACGCAGGTCGCTGCTGCCCGCGGGCATCGTCGCGGTCTCGGGCCGCTTCCACGGCGGCGACGTCGTCGAGTTGCGCGGCACCGACGAGGTGACGGTGGCGCGTGGCGTCGTGGCGTACGACGCAGGCGAACTGTCGGGCATGGTCGGTCGGTCGACTTCGGATCTACCCGCCGAGATGCGTAGGCCGGCCGTGCACGCCGACGACCTCGTCGCCGTCTAGGGCGCCTCGAGATACAGCGTGCTCCACAGGATTTGGGTCAGCGTGTTGGCCAGGTCGGCGTCGTAGGTCGCCGGTCGGCCCGGCAGGGTCTGTTGACACGCCCGCTCGACCATCCACGTGAGCGTGGTCGCGGTCGGCTCGGGTTCCAGGTCGGCGCGAATGGTGCCGTCCGCGCGGCCCGATTCGATGACCTCGGCGAGGCGATCGGCGATCTGGGTGATGAGATCGGTGTACGTGGCGCCCACCTGCGGGTCGTAGGCGGACATCTCGTTCAGCGCGAAGAGTAGCTGTTGGTGGCGGCGGAAGGCCGCGATGATCGCCGTCATCGCGGCGCGTGCGTCGGCGGGGTCGTGCCGCTGCGCGACGCTCCACCATCGGGCGGCACCCTCAGCGAGGTCGCCGAACACCTGATCCGCCAGCCGGCGTAACAGGTGCCCCTTGTCCTCGAAGTAGACGTAGAAGCTGGCCCGGGAGATGCCCGCCTCGGTGGCCAGCCTGTCGACGCTCAGCTCGGTGAAGCTCGCCCCGCTACCCATCAATCGGTCGGTGGCGTCGAGCAGTTGACGCTCGATGCGCTCGCGGCGCTCCTGCCTCTTCGCCTGCGGTTTGCGGGTGACGGACGGCATCGCCCCAGGTTAACGGAGGCGTCCACACCTTGACTAGACATAGTGTCCAGACTTATTGTCTGGCCTATG
>JAQSXQ010000023.1 GCA_029256565.1 Mycobacterium sp. | reverse complement strand
TACTACCACCACGAGCTGGTGCGCACGCCCGACGGTTGGCGCAGCCGCAGCCTGCGCGAGGAGAACGTGTGGTTCGACAACGCGCCGGTGCGCTGAGCGCGGTCTAGCCTTCGGCGGCCAACTGGCCGCACGCCGCGGCGATCTCCTGGCCCCTGGTGTCGCGGACGGTGCACGACACCCCGCGATCACGGACGCGCTGGACGAACTCCCGCTCGACCGGCTTGGGGCTGGCGTCCCACTTGCTGCCCGGCGTCGGGTTGAGCGGGATCAGGTTGACGTGCACGAGCGGGCCGAGCGCGGCGTGCAGCTTCTTGCCGAGCATGTCGGCGCGCCACGGCTGATCGTTGACGTCGCGGATCAGTGCGTACTCGATGGACACGCGACGCCCGGTCACGTCGGCGTAATACCGTGCGGCATCGAGGGCTTCGCCGACCTTCCACCGGTTGTTGACCGGCACGAGGGTGTCGCGGAGTTCGTCGTCGGGTGCGTGCAGGGACAGCGCGAGCGTGACGCCGAGGCGTTCGTCGGCGAGCTTGCGGATGGCCGGGGCCAGGCCGACCGTCGACACCGTCACCGAGCGGGCCGAGATGCCGAACCCGTGCGGTGCGGGCGCGATGATGCGGCGCACCACCGCGAGCACGCGGTTGTAGTTCGCCAGCGGCTCGCCCATGCCCATGAAGACGACGTTCGACAGGCGTCCCCGCGACAAACCCCCCGAGTCGCTGCGCTCCTGCCCGCCGAACTCGTCGCGCATCGTCGCCGACGCGGCCCGCACCTGCTCCAGGATCTCCGCGGTGGACAGGTTGCGGGTCAGCCCGCCCTGACCGGTCGCGCAGAACGGGCAGGCCATGCCGCAGCCGGCCTGCGACGAGATGCACACCGTGCTGCGCTCGGGGTAGCGCATCAGCACGGACTCGAATGTGGTGCCGTCGCCCGCGCGCCACAGTGTCTTCCGCGTCTCCCCCGCGTCGCACTGGATGGCCCGCACCACCGACAGCAGCTCGGGGAAGAGCGCCTCGGCCACCTGGCCGCGTACGGCGGCGGGGAGGTCGGTCATCTGCTGGGGATCGGCGATGAGCCTGCCAAAGTACTGGTTTGCCAGCTGCTTGGCGCGAAACCCGGGCAGCCCGAGGTCCTTCACCGCCGCAGCCTGCGCGTCGTCGTCGAGGTCGGCGAAGTGCCGCGGCGGCAGGCCGCGACGCGGTGCTTCGAAGATCAACTCTTGCTTCATGTTTCGCCCCGTATCAGATCTGTTGGGCCAGCACGTCGCGGACGGCGCGGTCCACGTCGGCGAGCACGTCGGCGTCGACGCCGGCACGGCCGCGCACGAACACCGAGGCGCGACTGGTGGGTGGGAGCCCCTCGGCGAGGCAGAGTCCGTCGGGCAACCGGCCGATCATCGGCAGCAGCGCCACCCCGAGACCCGAGCGCACGGCGGCGAACAAGCCCGAGAGGTCGGAACTCTCGGCGGCTATCCGGTACGGCACGGTGATGCGGTCGAGCGCGGCGAAGGTGGGCTCGCGCAGCGTGCACGGCTCGGAGAACATCACCACCGGCAGCGGCTCGGTGGCGGGCACCGAGAAGTTGCGTCCCGAGATCCACTTGAGCGCCACCATGCCCGACGCGTTGGCAGGATCGAGGCCTGAGCCGTCCAGCATGACCGCCAGGTCGACGACGCCCTGTTCGATGGCGTCGGCGAGCATCACGTTGCGGTCGAGCCGGAACCGCAGCCGCCAGTCGGGCAGACGCTGGCCCAGTGCCGCGGTGAGGCCGGGCAGCATGACGTCGGCGCCGTGTTCGGTGGCGCCGATCAGCAGCACCCGCTCCTCGGCCGCTCCGAGGTCGGCGAGTGCGGCGTCGTGCGCGGCGAGGATCGAACGGGCGTGGGTCAGCACGCGATGGCCGAGTTCGGTGAACGCGACTCCGCGCCCGGACCGTTCGACGACCGGACCTCCGACGACCGCCTCGACCCGACGCACGTGCTGGCTCACGGCCGACTGCGTGATGTGCAGGACCGCCGCGGCGCGGTGAAATCCGCCACAGTCGGCCACCGCCGCGACGCTGCGCAGCGGGGCGATGTCGAGCACCTGGGACATGGCTCCAAGGTACTCCGATCAGTAGAAACGATCAAAGAAACGCGATCAGGCAGTGATCTGGCGCACTTCAGGCACCTACCGATCACGGATAGCGATCGGTCCCGATCGCCGATATTCGTTGGACCCGGACGCACCATCGGGCCAACCATGGATGGGTGACCCCCACCCGCATGCCGCTGCGCACCGCCGCGTTCGTCACCGTCACCTACGCCCTGGGCTACCCCATCGGCAACATGGCCGTGCACGCGATGTCGCCGATGGCCGTGCTGGTGTTCCGGTTCGGTCTCGCGGGGCTGATCCTCGGGCTGTGGGCCGTCATCGCCCGGGTGCCGCTGCCGCGCGGCCGCAAGCTCGGCCACGTCCTGGTCACCGGACTCCTGATGCAGGCCGTGCAGTTCTGCGCGCTGTACTTCGCCATCGAGAACGGTGCGCCCGCCGTCCTGTGCGCGGTGCTCATCGCGATGAACCCGGTGGCCACGGCGCTGCTCGCCGCGGCGTTCCTGCGCGACCGGTTGACCCCGGGGCGCATCGTCGCGCTGGTGCTCGGCGTGGCCGCAGTCCTGGCGGCGTGTGCGAGTCGGCTGATCGCCGAGGGTGGCTTCGACCCGGCCGTGCTGCTGCTGATGGTCGCGCTGCTCGGTCTTGCCGCAGGCGGGGTCTATCAGCAGAAGTTCTGCGCCGACGTCGACTTCCGTGCCTCGACGACCGTGCAGAACGCGGTGGCGTTCGTGCCCGCCGTCATCCTCGCTCTCGTCACGCCGTTCGAGGTGCACGACGCGCATAAGGCCGCGTTCGCGGTGGCCGGCGTGGTCCTGCTGAACGCGGTGCTCGGGGTGTCGCTGTACGTGCGGGCCATCAACCTGCACGGCGCGTCGGCGGTCTCGATGCTGTTCTGCGTGATCCCCGCCGTCGCGGGCGTGATGTCCTACTTCATGCTCGGCGAGCGCGTCGACCTCGGCATCGGCGTCGGACTGGTCCTCGGGGCGCTGGCGTGCTGGCTCAACGCCCGATCGGCAGCCAAGAAGTCAGGCGAGCAGCGTCAGGACGATCCAGGTCGCGACGGCCGACGGGAGGACGCTGTCGAGGCGGTCCATCAGCCCGCCGTGACCCGGTAGCAGCGTGCCCATGTCCTTGATGCCAAGATCGCGCTTGACCTGGGACTCGATGAGGTCGCCGAGCGTTCCGGTGATCACCAGCATGATGCCGAGCGGGATGCCGACCCACCATGGCTTCTCGAGCAGGAACTCGACCGCCAGCACGGACACCGCGATGCCGAACACCAGCGAGCCGCCGAGGCCCTCCCAGGACTTCTTCGGGCTGATGGCCGGTGCCATCGGGTGCTTGCCGAACAGGACGCCCGCGGTGTAGCCGCCGATGTCGGAGAACACGACGCCGAGCATGAGGCAGAACACCCGGCCCGCCCCGTCGTCGGGATAGACGAGCAGCACGCCGAAGGCGCCGAACAGCGGTATCCACGTCGCCAGGAAGACCGTCACGGCGACGTCGCGCAGGTAGTTGACCGGCGGCGCCTTCAGCCCGCCGCTCAGCAGCCGCCAGATCAGGCAGGTGACGACGGTTCCGCCGAAGGCGCCGAGGGCGCCCGCCGCGCCGTACGGCCACGTCAGCCAGATCATCGCCTGCCCGCCGACCAGCAGCGGGAGCAACGGTATGGAGTAGCCACCCTCGGTGAGCCTGCGCGTCACCTCCAGCGTCGCCACCACCATGGCCACCGCCACGACGGCGACCCACACGCGTGGCGCGAACAACAGGATCGCGATGACGCCGAACCCCAGGAACGCTCCCACCCCGATGGCAGCGGGGAGGTCGCGCCCGGCCCGCGAGGACTTCTTGGGCTCCCCGGCGGGAGCGGTGTCGGTATCGGCCACCGTGCTGATCGCTGAGAGGTCGGGTCTGGTGCGACCTAGACCTCCAGCAGCTCGCCTTCTTTGTGCTTGACCAGGTCGTCGATCTGGCTGGTGTAGGTGGAGGTGCTCTTGTCGAGTTCCTTCTCGGCGCGGCTGACCTCGTCTTCGCCGGCTTCGCCGTCCTTCTTGATCCGGGCCAGCTCCTCCATCGCCTTGCGACGGATGTTGCGTACCGACACCTTCGCGTCCTCGCCCTTGGACTTGGCCTGCTTCACCAGGTCGCGCCTGCGCTCCTCGGTGAGCTGAGGGATCGAGATGCGGATGATGTTGCCGTCGTTGCTCGGGTTGACGCCCAGATCCGAGTTGCGGATGGCGTCCTCGATCTGACGGAGCATCGTCGCCTCGTAGGGCTTGATGACCACCATGCGCGCCTCGGGCACGTTGACGCTCGAGAGCTGCGTGATGGGTGTCATCGCGCCGTAGTAGTCGATGTTGATGCGGTTGAACATGCCGGGGTTGGCTCGGCCGGTGCGGATGGCTGCGAGGTCGTCGCGCGCCACCGACACGGCCTTCTCCATCTTCTCCTCGGCGTCGAAGAGCGTTTCGTCGATCACTGCATCTGCCTCATATCGCTTCTCATCTGCGCCGCCTCATCTCGAACCCGTACCGGTGCGGTGCCCGGTCAGGTGGTGACCAGTGTTCCGATCTTCTCACCTGCGACCGCGCGAGCGATATTTCCGTCGGTCAGGAGGTTGAACACCAGGATGGGCATGCGGTTGTCCATGCAGAGGCTGAACGCCGTGGAGTCGGCGACCTGGAGTCCACGGTCGATGACCTCGCGGTGCGTGATCGCGGTCAGGAGTTGGGCGTCGGGGTCCGTGCGGGGGTCGGCGGTGAACACGCCGTCGACGGCCTTGGCCATCAGGACGACGTCGGCGCCGATCTCCAGCGCCCGTTGGGCAGCGGTGGTGTCGGTCGAGAAGTAGGGCAGGCCCATGCCCGCGCCGAAGATGACGACGCGGCCCTTCTCGAGGTGCCTGCGGGCGCGCCCGGGGATGTAGGGCTCGGCGACCTGGCCCATCGTGATCGCGGTCTGCACGCGGGTGTCGATGCCCTCCTTCTGCAGGAAGTCCTGCAGCGCAAGGCTGTTCATCACCGTGCCGAGCATGCCCATGTAGTCCGACCGGCTGCGCTCCATCCCGCGCTGCTGCAACTGGGCGCCGCGGAAGAAGTTGCCGCCACCGATGACGACGGCCACCTGCACGCCGGTGCGGACGACCTCGGCGATCTGGCGGGCGACCAGCGCGACGACGTCGGGGTCGAGACCCACCTGCCCGCCGCCGAACATCTCGCCGCCCAGCTTGAGCAGGACTCGCGAGTATCCGGACTGCTCGTCCGGGTCGGCTGCCAGGACCGTCTCCGCCATCTGACTCCTTCGGGTCCGCACCTCGTCGCCATCGGAGGAGATTCCCGTACGACAGCGCCCCCAATCCTGCCAAACGACCCGACCAGGGGCGCCAACGGGTCAATGCACTTTCCCCGGATGCACTTTCCCCGCGAGCGTGCGTGTCTGCGGGCGACACGCCGTGCCCGAACCCGAGTTAGCGCACGCTCGTCAGGGCCGAGTCAGGCCAGGTGGGCGGACAGCAACCACGCACCGACCGTCATGCGGCCGTTGCCCAGGTCCTCGAGGCTCTCGCCTGCGAACTCCTTGAAGCCGGTGTAGCTCGCGGCGACCTGGACGTGGATGCGCGCGGGACGGATCTCGTCGATGGTCCAGTAGGGCGCGACGGCGGCACGCAGCTCGGGCTCGGTGACCGCGTTGACGGTGCCCGCGGGCATCGTCGTGGCGTCGAAGACCAACACGAAGTAGGACGCTCCCGGTGCCGCGGCGCGGACGATCGACTGCTGGTACCCGTCCCGCAGTTCGACGGGCATCGAGTGGAAGAGAGTGCTGTCGACGATCGTGCCGAATCGGCCGTCGTACCCGGTGAAGTCGCTGATGTCGGCGACGTCGAAGGTGACGTTGGACAGGCCACGGCGCTCGGCTTCGGCGCGGGCGAGTTCGATCGCGGTCTCGGACTGATCCAGGCCGACGGCCGTGACGCCACGCTCGGCGAGGTAGAGCGCCGTCGCCGCCTCCCCGCAGCCGGCGTCGAGCACGTCGCCGTGGAACCGGCCCGCATCGATCAGAGCGGCGATCTCCGGCTGCGGTTCGCCGATGCTCCACGGCGGCTTGGTCCCGAATCCCACCACGTCGGCCTGGCCGCGGTAGGCGGAGTCGAACATCTCATCAGTCGGTCGCGTCATCGTTCCTGTTTATCAACGTAGTTGATATGTGTCAACATGGTTGACATGACAGCCGACGAGGGTCAGCCCCTGGGCTACCTGTTGACCAGGGTGGCGACGGCGCTGCGCACGGAAGTGACCGCTGCGGTGCTGGACCCGATCACCCTGTCGTTCCCGCAATATGTCTGCATGCGGATCCTGTCGCACTCGCCGGGCCGGTCGAACGCCGAACTCGCCCGCGACGTCAACGTCTCCCCGCAGGCGATGAACATCGTCGTCCGCAGCCTGCAGGAACGGGGGCTCGTGGTCAGGCCCGCCAGCGTGTCGTCGGGCCGCTCGCTGCCCGCCGAACTGTCCCGCGAGGGCACCACTCTGCTCGCGAGCATCGATGCGGGCGTGCGCGACGCGGAGGCGAAGGTGCTGGCCCCCCTCGACCAGAAGGACCAACACCACCTGCGCCGCCTGCTCGCCAACCTGACCTGACACTTTTCCCGCGAGCGTGCGTGTCTGCGGGCGACACGCCGCCGCGAAACGCGAGTTCACGCACGCTCGCGGCGGGAATCGGTCACGTTCGCCCGCGCTGTTTCGTCCAATTGGTGCACCCGAGATCCGGGACGCAGTTGGGAGTGATGACCATGGCAGGCAGGACGTCGTTGAACACGGCGGTACCCGAGGCGTACGCGAGCACGCTGGCGCTGAGCGAGCAGACCGAGAGGGCCGCGCTCGCCGCAGGCGTCGAGGGGTTGACCATCGAACTCGTTCGCCTGCGGGTCTCGCAACTCAACGGCTGCGGCTACTGCCTGCGGATGCACGCCCGCGACGCCCTCGCCAAGGGTGAGACCACCGACCGGATCGCCGTGCTGCCTGCCTGGCGGGAGACTGCCTACTTCTCCCCCACCGAGCGGGCCGCCCTGGCGATCGCCGAGGAGATCACCCACATCGGCACCACGGTGGCCGGCGCCGACGACGACGCGCTGACCAAGGATCAGGCAGCCGCCATCCGGTGGGTCGCGATCGTCATCAACTCCTTCAACCGCATCGCGATCTCGAGCCACTACGTCGGGAAGCCGTGAACCCCGACCCCCACACGCCAGACGTCGGCGACCGCAGGTTCGCGGTCGCCGACGTAGGCCGAACGTGTCAGGACTCCCGGGCGCGCTCCGCGACCGGCAGACCCGCTGCGGCGTGGCACGCCTTCGGCGGTGACGGCGGCAGGTCGAGCGCCGGGTTGCCATCGAAGAACCCGACCGGCTTGAGGTGGAAACCCGTGTAGGCACAGGGCATCACGGGCCAGTCCTCGGGCCGCACCACGTGGTGTGCACCCAGGGTGTACCAGAGCACGACGTCGGTGTCCTCGAGCGGCGCGTCGTCGGCGATGAACTCCGGCAACCCTTGGGCGTCGTTCGACTGGTACATGTAGTCGCCCGCGGCGAACATCTCCGAGGGGTCGTACTTGGTGACCCAGAGGTTGTGCTGGACGAAGCGGGCGCGGTCGTAGATGTAGGAGCCCTCCTGCACCATCACCGGAACGATCTCCTTGGGCACCAGCTTGTATGCCACCGGCGCACCGAGTTCGTTCTGCTTCGACGGGTTGGCGATCTTCCAGTAGCGGCCGGTCTTCCAGTCCCAGTCGCGCGCGCCTTCGGCCTCGGACGCCACCAGCGTGTCCTTGGTGATCCAGGCATTGTGGTACGGGTTCAGCTCCGGATCCGGCTCGGGAACCGAATCCACCTCGTACACACTGTTGCTCGCACCGTCGACGCTCATGTCGAGCCGGAAGTTGAAGAAGTGCTGGTGATTCGGGCCGTAGATGCCCGGCGCCACCATCTTCCCCCAGCGCGGCACCTCACCCTCGGCGACGGCGCCGGTGGTCAGCACGCCGGACAACTTCACCTCGACCTCGATCGAGGCATCGTTGTACAGGTACCAGAAGAACCCGTACTCGTAGTTGCCGACCGTGCAGATCATCGAGATGACCAGCCTGCGCGACCGCCGCACCTCGACCTCCTCCGTGCGGAAGTCGGTGTGCTTCCAGGAGATTCCGAAGTCCTCCTCGTGCATGCAGATGGCGTTGGGAATCACGACCGCGTTGCCGCTCGAGTCGTTGACCGTGCCGTCGAAGTAGTGGATCTCGCCAAGACAGTCGCAGCCCAGCGTCAGCGGGTTCGCCGAGAACCCCATGCCGACCTCGCCCATGTCGAAGACGTTCTTGTTCCAGTGCGTGGGCGACGTGTCGCCGTACGGCACCACCATCTCCGACAGCGAACCCCGGTACATGATGGGCCGCACCTCACCGCGGTCGGTGTAGGTGATCTCGTGCAGGGTGATGCCCTCACGCGGGTTGAACCCGATGCGCAGGGACCACTTCTGCCACTGCACCTTCCACCCGTCGACGGTGAAGCTGGGGCCCTCGGGCTGGGTGATCTCGATCGGCTTGACGTCGGACCGGAACTCGGTGAACGCCGGCCGGTTGTTCGGGTCGAACATGAACTGCTCGGAGTAGTTGCCCGCCGTCGGGGGCAGCGGCACCACGCCGTGGTCCTCGATGTCGACGACCTTCATCTGGTCGAGGTCGAAGGTGACGATCAGGCCCTCGACCGGACGGGCGTACCCGTGCTCGGACGGTGCCGAGCGCATGAACGTCAGCGGACGGCACAGCAGCGGCGCGTTCTCGTAGTGGTCCTGGTCGCCGTAATAGCCTGCGGGCCAGGGGTCGATCATCGCGAGGCTGAAGTCGGTGACGCCACGCTTGCGCATCGCCTCCTGCCACCGCGGGTCCTCGCGGACCTTCTCCTCCACGCCGGTCATGTGCTCGACCAGGTAGGAGGGGAAGCGCCCGGGCACTGCCTTCCACGAGTCGATGACCCGAGCGCCGAGGTCGACGACCGCCTCGTAGATCATCTTCGCGGCCGCGTCGTACATGCTGGCGAAGGCGCATCGCGGCACGTCGAGCACGCCCTCGAACGTCAGCCCCGTGTTCTTCGACGGCTCCGCCAACTGAATCATCACGAACTTCAGTGTGGGCGTGCCGTATTCGGAGGCCATGATGATCGACGCCGCGGCCTCGATCTCCGCACCGTTCAGCGGATCCAGCGGGTACCGCGTCGTCGCCTGGCCGGCTGAAGTGGCAACCGTGTCTTCCATCGTCATGTGTGTTACACCGCTTCCGTGTCGGACTTCGCGTCCTTGTTGAGGTCGAAGACTGCCAGGTGTGCCAGCGCGTCTTCCTGACTTACCTTGTGTGCCGACCGGCGGCCGAAGAAGTACACGACCACGCCGAGGGCGAACATGCCCAGGCTGATTCCGCCGACCCACGTCATCCACGTGGCTTGCGGCACGTCGATCCAGGGGGTGACGAACGAGTAGTAGATGCCGCCGATGGTGCCGATCGATCCGACGATGACCACGATCCAGACGCCGACCATGCCGCCGGGGATGCGCCAGAACGTCTCGGTGTCGTAGCGATCGGCGTACTTCTTGCGGGCGACGACCACCGGGATCAGGAAGAAGAACCCGGACAGCAGCCACACCGTGCTCAGGCCGCCCTGCAGGTAGATCGTGACGTTCGCCATGCTGCTCTGCGAGTACAGCCCCACCAGGATCAGCGACGAGATCACGCCCTGAATCAGGATGGCCGACACCGGGTTACGGGTGCGCGGGTTGAGGTGGGTGAAGATGCGGGGCAGGTGACGCTCCAAGCCGGAGACGAAGATCAGCCGCGAGTAGGCGACCTGGTAGGTCATCAACGCCACGATGATGATGCCGGCGAGGATCACCGCCGATACCTCCATGAGGCCGGGGAAGCCGGCGACGTCGAGCATGCCGATGATTCCGGTCACGGGGTCTATCTCGTCGCTCGGTAGAGCCATCATCGTGCCCAGCGTGGTCAGCAGGTAGATCGCCACCAAAGCGGTTGAGCCCCAGAGGATCATCCGCGGGCCACTCCTGCGCACCGACAGGAACTCCGCGCCCATGTTGTAGGGCGTCTCGACGCCGAGCAGGTACAGCAGCACGGTGCCGTAGAGGAAACCGGCGACGGCGAAGTTCGGGATGGTCGCCTCGGCCCAGCTGAACGGCGTTGCCGAGCCGTTCTCGACCGCGAAGAGCAGTCCGCAGACGAAGATCGTCAGCGTCAGGACGCCGTAGACGACGAAGACGACGTTCATGATCTTCTGGTT
>JAQSXQ010000022.1 GCA_029256565.1 Mycobacterium sp. | reverse complement strand
ACCCTGCTTCTTCGTAGGTTTCTTCGGCGCCGGGACCACTGTGCCCGCCACCCGAGTCGTCGTGAGCTGGTTCGACAACAACCGTGCCCTCGCCGTAGGCGTCGTCACGGGCATCATTGGACTCGGTGCCGCGCTCGGTCCCCTTCTGGCGGGGGCACTCATCGACAGTGTGGGCTGGCGGCTTGCCTACGTCTTCATGGCCGTGATGGCAGCGTCGGTCTCGGTCACCATGATCACGATGTTCGTACGCGGTCGAGCCGAACGACACGTTCGTGGGCGGCTGGTGACCGAGGCCCACATCGGTGACCGCGACGTCAGTCTCGAACTACCGGGTGCGACGATCCGGGAGGCGCTCCACACTCGTCAGTTCTGGGGTATCGCTGTCGGACTCAGCATGGTTGGCGTCGTGGTGTACGGCCTCCAAGTGCACCTCGTGCCGATGATGACCGACCGTGGCCTGAGCGCCGACCAGGCCGGCTCGTTGCTCGTGATCTTCGGATTGGCATCTCTGGTCGGCCGAATCAGCGGCGGATTCGTCATCGATCGCGTGCATGGCTCCATCGTCGGGCCGATCGTGATTCTGGCGCCCATCCTCGGCATGTTCTTCTTGCATCCGCCGTTTTCCACCGCGGCGGTCGCGGTCGCCTTCATAGGCATTGCGTTCGGCATCGAGGGCGACCTTCTCGCGCTCCTGATCACTCGCTATCTCGGCACCCGCAACTTCGGCAGCATCTTCGGACCCGTTCAAGCCGTATTCATTCTCGGCAGCGCCCTCGGTCCGCTCCTCCTCGGGCTGGGCTACGACGAGTTCGGGTCGTACGACCCGGTCATACCGGTCCTGATGGGCATCCTCATCGTTGGCGCCCTCTGCATCGCAACCCTCGGCCGCTACACGTATCCCGCAGTCAACGGATTCGATCGCCTCGCTGCACGCGACGAACTTGCCGCCGCCGAAGTGTTGAGCGATATTGCGAAGCGCGGCGGGACCGACGCCCTGGCCAGCAGGGCGATCGCCCGGACTTAGTCAGTCTGTCCGACAACGGGTCTAGTGGACTCATCACCGCGCAGGTACCTGCCGACATCCATCGGGCCAATTATATGGACACTGCATACCGTCAGTGCACGTCGACACAGACGTCGTCATTGCGTTCTGCGGCAGAGCTTTTCCTGACACGCGGTGCACTCGCGGCCGTGCGCACCGCTTGACGATATGAACGATTCGTATACAGTGCTATCTGTACGATCCGTTCACATCGACGGTTGGCCAGAGCGCTGCCTCCCCTCAACGCGACGGAAAACGCTGCGCTTGATGAGGGCGCTGGCAGCACCTAGACCACGCCCAAGGAGAACCCTCATGACGAACCCGACAGCTCCCCTCGCCCTTCGCCGGTTGCATCCCTTCGTGCTCGGCATAGCCTTTCTCAGCACCTACTACGTCGCCTTGTTGGGCCCGATACTGCCCGCCATCGCTGGCCCCCTGGGAGGCGACGCGCTGGCCATCGGGCTGCTGTTCTCCACCTACTCCCTCGCGCAGTTCCTCACCGCACCCGTCCTGGGGGCCCTCGGTGACCGCTACGGCCGCCGGATCGTGCTGGTACTCAGTCTGAGTGGCGCACTAATCGGCTTCTCCATCTTCACCGTTGGTGCAGCGACCGGCGCGGGGTTGTGGGTGCTGTTCCTCGGCTGGGTCATCGTCGGCGCATGCGACTGCTGGATCGCCACGGCCTTCTCCTATGTCGCCGACACCACCCAGCCAGGCACCCGTACGCGTTACTTCGCGTTCCTCACCGCCGCGATCGGATCAGCGTTCATCGTCGGGCCCGCTACCAGCGGCCTGTTCTCGACGACGAGTCCGGTCACCCCACTCTTCGTCCTAATGGCGTTGCTCGTCGCCGCGCTGGTGTGGGGCTTCTTCTCGATGCCCGAAAGCCTGCCCCCGGCGCAGCGCGCGGTGAGCCTGCAGGCCGCGCAAATGAACCCACTGTCCCAACTGCGCGACATCCTGCGGTTCCCGCAGCTGCGACTGCTGCTGCTGAGCTACCTGCTGTTCTGGCCCAGTGTCATCGCCCTTTCGTCGAACTTGCCGACACTCATGGCTGAACGTGCCGTGTGGACCACAGGGCAGATCGCCTCGATCCTCGTCATCTACGGCGCACTCGTCGTGGCAGTCCAACTCGGTGTCATTCCGCTTGTCGCGCAACGCATCCGACCGATCCAGCTCGCCATCGCCGGCGCCGGACTGTCTGCTACTGCATTCGTTTCCCTGGCAGCGTTCGCCGTCACCGCCTCAACGCCGCTGGTCTACCTCGGCGTGGTGCTGTTCGGCCTGGGCCAGCCACTGGTGCAGACCAGCCTCACCGCGGCCATGTCGGAAAGCATGGACGCCCACATCCAGGGCCGAGTTCAAGGCGCCGTAGCCGCCACCATGGCCTTGGCCCAGGTGATCGGTCCGCTAGTCACCGGGTGGCTCTACCAAGTGGCCGGCCCCCTCGTCGCGTACGCAACCATCGCCGCCCAGATCGTCGTGGCCATTGGGCTCATGCTGACAGCAATACCGCGACTCGCACACGCCATGGAGCGCCAAGGCCCAGCACCCCTACCGCACGCCGCCCGACCCGAATCGGTTCTACCACAATTCATTCCAGCGGATGAAGAAGAAGGCACACATGCGAATGACCGGTAACGACATCCTAATCACAGGCGGAGGCAGCGGGATCGGCCGCGGTATCGCCGAACACATGCACCGGATGGGCAACCACGTCACCGTGGCCGGCCGGCACGAAGCCGTCCTGCGCGAGGTCGCCCGAGCGAATCCCGGAATGCACCATCTCGTCCTCGACCAGACCGATCCAGCTGACATCGCCCACGCCGTGACCGAGTTGGCCGCTTCGCGACCCGAACTCAACGTCCTGATCAACAATGCGGGTATCCAACGGCAAGAGCAGCTCGTGGCCGGCAACGTGGCCGCCGCCGAAGCTCAGATTGCCACGAATCTGCTGGGGCCCATCCGCCTCACCGCAGCGCTGATGCCTCAATTGAGCTCACGGCCCACAGCCGCGATCGTCAACGTCACCTCGGGTCTGGCCTTCGTCCCGAACTCCGCGATGCCCACCTACTGCGCCACCAAAGCGGCGCTGCACTCTTACACCCAGTCTTTGCGACATCAACTGACCGACACCACCATCGAAGTCATCGAGATCATCCCGCCGCAGGTGCGCACGGCGTTGCGGGACGTTGACGATCCGCGGGCCATGCCACTCGACGACTACCTCGCCGAGACGATGTCGCTGCTCGCCGCGGGCGGATCGGACGAGATATCCGTCGCCAGAGTCGCACCGTTGCGTCACGCCGAACGCGACCGCACCTACGACGAGGTGTTCGAGGCGATGAACCCACCGCGGCCGGGGCGTCAGGAACCGGCATGACCACACCGCAACCACGGCCCGACCTGCGACCCGGCCTGTGAGAGTCGCCATGGTCGGCGCGACGGGGCGTTACGGCCAGCTGGTGCTCGACCAACTCCTACGGCGCGACGTCACGGTGCGCGCACTGGTACGCAATCCGCAGCGCGTCACGGCTGCCCGAGAACGCGGTGCGCACGAAGCGGTCGTCGCCGACCTGACTCGTCCCGACACGCTCGGACCGGCGTTGGCCGACATGGACGGCGTCTTTCACATTGGCCCCGGCCTCGACCCACGGGAAGCAGAGATGGGGACCGCGCTCGTCACAGCCGCGCGCGCCGCCCAGGTGCGCAAGTTCGTTTTCTCGGGTGTCATCCATCCGTCCATCGCTGCGCTGTCCAACCACGCCGCGAAATTGCCGGTCGAGGATGCGCTCTACGGCTCCGGCATGGATTTCGCGGTACTACAGCCGGCCCGATTCATGCAGACGTTCGGTGACTACTGGCTCACCGACCGCGACCAGTTGGCGCTGCCGTACTCCGTGACCTCCCCGATGTCCTGGGTCGACTACCGCGACGTCGCCGAGGTCTCCGCCATTGCGATGACCAGCGACCGACTCAGCTACGGCACCTACGAATTGAGTTCGTCAGGAAGGCTGGACGGCCTCCACACGGCCGCCCTGCTCAGCGAGATCGTCGGCAGATGCGTCACGGCGGTGCACACCCCCGCCTCGATCTTCGCCCAGCGACTGCCCGAACCCCGTCGTGCTGCATTCCTACGCATGATGGCCTACTACGACCACGTCGGTTTGCCCGCGGGCAACGCCGAAGTGCTCACGACTGCGCTCGGCCGGGAACCCTGCACGGTGACGGAGTTCCTGCAGGAGATGGTCCGCGGCGAGGCACCCGCGCCAGGCACATCGGAAGGCAGTTCGCCGAACTAGGCTGACCCCTACCCTTCACATACGTCCTGTCCATCGCCTTGGCCCAGCATCGGAGGTAGGTACTCGTGCCAGACCGAGCACCGACTGCCACCGATCGTCCGCGACGGGGGCGCCGGCCCGCGGCCGAAGTACGGCGGACGGTCCTCGACGCCGCCACCCGCTTGCTGTACGAGGAAGGCATGCGCGCCATCACGTTCGAGCGAGTCGCCGCGGCCGCTGGCGCAAGCAAGGTCACGTTGTACAAGTGGTGGCCTTCACCTGCCGTACTAGCATTCGAGGCGTACCACGCCGACGTCAAGCCGGTCCTCACATTCCCCGATACGGGCGACTTCATAGTCGATCTGCGCACGCAATTGCACGCCTTCGTGCGCACACTCATGGACCGCCCGGTTCGCGGTGGGAGGACCCGAGGGCACGTGATCGCCGAAATGGTCGGCGCTGCGCAAGGCGACGAAACGCTGGCGCGGGCCTTCCACGAGTATTACGCCCGTCCGCGCCGCCAGCTGACCATGGACATGTTCGAACTGGCCCGCAGCCGAGGTCAAATTCCCGAGCACATGAACTTGATGAGCCTCGCAGACCAGCTATGGGGGGCGTGCTATCACAAGGTCATGCTCTTTGGTGAGCCGCTCGACGACGCGTATGTCGACACGTTGGTAAGCAACCTCTTCGGAACCGATCCCAGCGACTGAACGTCGGTGTGGTCCTCGGAACCGATGAGCGCCAACGAACACAGCGCGCGGTGCGACGTCGTACCAGGGTCGGCCGTGAAGAGCACGACCGACTGATCCCGGTCCGGAATGGACAGGACGTTGCAGTGCAATTCGACCGGCCCGACCAGGGAGTGGTTCAACGACTTCATCTGGTGTCGCGGTAGCACGTTGTCGACTTCATGCCATAGCCGCTCGAACTCGGCGCTCCGTGACCGCAATTCGGTGATGAGCCCGTCCAATCCGCGGTCACCGGGGTAGCGCTCGGCAGCCGCACGAAGCTGACTCACCGCGAACTCTGCGAAGTCCTCGGTTGCGCTGACGCCGTAGTGGCGACGGGAGGGGTCGGGTGACAGGAAGAAGGCTCTCGCGAGGTTCCGCTCGGGATTCTCCTGCGCTGAGAAACCCTCGAAGAGCGCGTGCGCCAGCGGGTTCATCGCGAGTACGTCGAACTTCGCATTCAGGATGATGGCAGCAGTCCCGGGCATGCGGTCGATGAGATCGAGAACACTTGGCGTGACGTCGCTTCGCAGCGTTTTATCGTCGCGCTCGGGTGAGCGTCCCGACAGGGTGAACAGGAGCGTTCGTTCCTCGTCGCTCAATCTGAGCGCATTGCTGAGACTGCTGATCACCGCCGCCGATGGGCGGGGGCCGCGGGCCTGCTCCAGGCGGGCGTAGTACGACGCCGAGATGTGCGCCAACGCTGCGATTTCCTCGCGCCTCAAGCCGCCGGTCCGACGCGGTCCAACATCGCGCAGACCGACGTCGGTCGGCCCGAGCAGAGCCCGCCGGCTCCGCAGGAAACGCGCCAGCGGCTGTTGGTCCATTCCCCCAGTATGCCGCCACGCCGCGAACGCTGGCAGACACAATTCGTGTCTGGCAGTCAGACGGCGCCCGGACGATGGTGGTCGTATGAACACGACATCGAAGATCGTCCTCGTCACCGGCGGGAACAAGGGGATCGGTAACCACATCGTCAACCAACTCGCGCAGCAGGGAGCGCACGTGTATCTCGCGGCCCGCGACGAACGCCGCGGTCAAGCGGCCGCCGACCTCCTCAAGGAGCAGAACCTCGACGTCGAGTTCGTTCAACTCGACGTCACCGACGCCGCGTCGGTCGCCACGGCAGCCAAGCAGGTCGAGGAAGCGAATGGCCGACTCGACGTCCTCGTCAACAATGCCGCGATCACCAGCGGGCTCGAGCCAGCGTCGGCGATGACAACCGAGAACCTCCGACGGACCTACGAGACCAACGTCTTTGGAGTTGCCGCCGTCACGAACGCGTTCCTGCCATTGCTGCGCAGATCGCCCTCCCCGCGAATCGTGAACGTGTCGAGCGGCATGGGATCGATCAGCATGATGGCCGACCCCGACGTCGAACTGACGAAGATGAACCAAGCCGCCTACCAATCCTCGAAGGCGGCGCTCAACGCGTTGACCGTGCTGTACGCGAACGAGCTTCGCGACGAAGGCATCAAGGTGAACGCCGTCTGCCCGGGTTACCGAGCGACCGAACTCAACGGCGGACTACCGACTCCCGGGGCAGGCGACCCGGCTGATGGAGCCAAGGTGGCCGTGCGGATGGCGATGATCGACGATGACGGGCCCACCGCTCAGTTCCTCGGCGATACCGGTGCCATCTACCCGTGGTGACGGCAATCCGAACCGCCACACGTACATCACTCGGCCACTAGCTCGGGCCAGCCGCCTGCCGGCAGATGTAGCTGAACGCAGGTGGGAAGTTTTGCCATACGAGCCGGCTGACTTGCACCTCGGCAAAGGTCCCCTCCAACGCGCGGCGAAAAGCGCGGGCGCTGGGCAACGCTCTGGCGTGGGCGTAGGCGAAGGTGGTGAACACGCCGTCGGAGCCAATGACCTCGGCGACCTGCTGCAGGATGTGTTCTTGGCTGTCGGAACTCAACAGCGACCACGGGATCCCACCGACGACCGCTGCCACTGTCGAGATCTGGAGTCCGGCAAGCACGCCGGCCAGATCGCCCGCGTCTGCATGGATCACTTCGACCCCGGTGTGTCGGTGACGTAGAAACTCGGCCATGGCCGGGTCGAGTTCGACGGCAAGGTGTCGGGCATCTCGAGGCAATCTGGCGGCGATTGCCGAAGTCACGGCCCCCGTGCCCGGCCCCAGTTCTACGACCACCGGGTCACCGAAGGTCGGCACGACCGACGCCAGCAGGCCCGCCAGCCGCGGCGAGCTGGGCGATATCGCACCGATCCGCTGGGGATTCCGGATCGCTGCGCGAAGAAACGTGGGCAGGGCGGCAGTCGTTGGCCGATGACCGCTCCCCAGCGGCTTCGTCGGCGCCGATAGTGTCGCGGGGAACCCGTTGCTCAACTTGCTCACGTCGACCAGTGTCAAAGCGATGCCTCCCGGCCAACAGGACTCGTTGATCCGAGGAGCGGCGGTCCCCCGCACCTTCCGAACGCTAATGACACTGTCTGGTTTGATGGCAGTGATTGGCGGGGATGGCGGGAACTCAATCCTGATAAATGGCATCACCATTCGCTCACCGATTGCCGGAGTTGCGGCTGGGCCGCCGAATACGAATCTGGAGGCAATGAGTGATCACAAGTTCTAGCAGTAACGACGTGGTGGTCGTCGTCGGCGTCGGTGGAATGGGCGAGGCGATCACCCGTCGAATCAGCGCGGGGCGCACGGTGCTGCTGGCCGATTTCAACCTCGAACTGCTGGCGCGGGTCGCCCAGATGCTGACCGAGGACGGCTTCATCGTGGAGACCGAGCAGGTTGACGTCTCCTCGCGCGACTCGGTCTCCGATCTCGCCAGACGAGCCTCGGCGCTCGGGCCGGTGCGGGCAGTGGCTCACACCGCGGGACTCTCGCCGGTTCAGGCCTCCGCTGAGGCGATCCTTCGCGTCGATCTCGCTGGAGTTGCGTACTCCTTGGACGAGTTCGCAAGTGTCATTGCCCCGGGTGGAGCTGGCGTGTACGTCGCGAGCATGGCAGGCCACTTCGCCTCGAGGAACCTGACGTCAGAGGTAGAACGCGCACTGGCAACGACACCGTCGGATCAGCTCATCCATCTTCCGTTCCTCCAGTCGGGCGCGGTCGCCGATACACGTGCTGCATACGGTCTGGCCAAGCGTGGCAACCAGTTACGAGTGCAGAGCGCGAGTGCCGCGTGGGGGACCCGCGGCGCGCGGGTCAACAGCATCAGCCCGGGCGTCATCGTCACACCCATGGGCCGTCAAGAACTCGCCGGAGAGTCGGAGGTCCTGATGCGACAACTGGTCGAGAGTTCGGCAACCGGCAGACTCGGGACGTCAGCCGACATCGCAAATGCCGCGGCGTTCCTACTCAGCTCTGACGCTAGTTTCATCACCGGCACCGATCTGCTCGTCGACGGTGGCGCCGTCGCCGCTTCTACAGGGGGATCGCCGATCAGTGGATAGACGGCCCCTGAATGCCCTCCGATGATCCTGGCACGCTCGAAACTACAAGCGTTTCAGCAGAATCTGAGGAGAAGACCATGGCGCGCAAGGCTGAAGTGGCAGTACCGGATCTGACGGGCAAGTTGGCCGTCGTCACCGGCGGTAGCGACGGCATCGGCCTCGGGCTGGCGGGACGACTGGCAGCTGCCGGCGCCGAAGTCATCCTGCCGGTGCGCAACCCGGCCAAGGGCCAACACGCCGTCGAATCCATCCGCGCCGCCCACCCCGGCGCCCGAATCAGCACCAGGCAGATGGACTTGTCGTCACTGCAGTCCGTCGCCGACGCAGCCGGCGGGCTCGTCGCCGAGGACCGACCGATCCACATCCTGATCAACAACGCCGGGGTGATGAACCCACCCACCCGCCAAACGACCAGTGATGGCTTCGAACTGCAATGGGGCACCAACCATCTCGGGCATTTCGCGCTGACCGCCCGACTGCTACCGATGTTGTCCGCCGGCAACGCCCGCGTCACCACCCAATCCAGCATCGGGGCACGCTCGAACGCCATCAATTGGGAGGATCCGAACTTCGAGAAGTCCTATTCTTCGGGCAAGGCCTACAGCCAATCCAAGATCGCCAACCTGATGTTCGGTCTGGAACTGAACCGCCGAAGCCAGGTCGCCGGCTGGGGAATCACCAGCAACGTCTCCCACCCCGGGATTACCTCCACGAACCTCCTCGCCGCCCAACCGCACATGGGCCGCGCCACCGACACTCTCTCGGTGCGCGTCATCCGGTCGCTTGCGCGCATGGGCATCTTGGCCCAAACCGTCGACCAAGGACTGCTGCCTGCGCTGTATGCAGCCACCCACCCCCGATCCGAGGGTGGCAAGTTCTATGGACCCAGCGGGTTCCAGCACATGTCAGGTGCTCCCGCCGAACAAGACGTCTACCAACCCGCCAGCGATGCGGCCGACGCCGTCCGCCTCTGGGAATTGTCCGAAGCCCACGTCGGCCGTCAGTTCGTGCCGCACTAGATACCGCGAACTGTTCCACGCACGTCCATCAATAGGATGGGCGCATGGCAGCACCGGGGCGCAGGCGACTCTCGCCCGGTGACCGTCGCAACGAACTCCTCGCGCTCGGGGCCGAGGTGTTCGGGCAGCGCCCCTACGACGAGGTGCGCATCGACGAGATCGCCGAACGGGCTGGCGTCTCCCGGGCGCTGATGTACCACTACTTCCCGGACAAGCGCGCGTTCTTCGCCGCGGTCGTTCGTGCCGAGGGCGAGCGCCTGTTCGAGGCCACCAACACCCCGCCGCAGCCCGGGCAGAGCCTGTTCGACCAGTTGCGGGCCGGCGTGCTGGCCTACGTCCACTACGACGACGACCACCCGCACGGCGCATGGGCCGCCTACGTGGGGATGGGCCGGTCCGACCCGGTGTTGCGCGGCATCGACGACCTCGACAACGACCGCCAGGCCAACCGCATCTCCGCGCGCATCACCGAGGCCGTCGGCGACGCCCTGGATCCGAAGCTCGAGCGCGACCTGCGCGTCATCGTCTACGGGTGGCTGGCCTACACGTTCGAGCTGTGCAGGCAGCGGGTGCTCGACCCCACGATCGACGGCGAATGGGTCGCCGACTCGTGCGCCCACGCGCTGCTCGACGCCATCGCCAGAGTGCCCAACATCCCACCCGAACTCGCCGACGCCGTCGCCCCCGAGCATCGCTGAGCTGGGCAGATGCCCGGCTTGTCGGTGCCGCGAGGCAACATGGTCAGATGGCCACGACCACCGACCCGCTCGCGCCGTTCAGCGCGCTGACACGGGACTGGTTCGCGGGCACGTTCGTCGAACCCACGGCCGCCCAGGCGCAGGCCTGGGCCGCCATCGCCGGTGGTGACAACACCCTGGTCATTGCCCCGACGGGGTCGGGCAAGACGTTGGCCGCGTTCCTGTGGGCGATCGACCGGCTCGCCTCGGCGGAGCCGACTCCCGCCGGTGAACCCAAGCCGGGC
>JAQSXQ010000723.1 GCA_029256565.1 Mycobacterium sp. | reverse complement strand
CGGTAGGGCGCCGTGGCGACGGCGGACCTCAGGCGTTCGGTCAGCGGCGTGGGGTCCGGCGTGGTGAGGACCTCGGCGACGAGGAATTGCGCCTCGTCGGTGTGCGCGAGCAAGGTGTCGCGGCGGACGGCCTCGTTCAGGCGGGCTCCGATGGAGACGCGGGCGCGGATGGCCGCACCCGTTTCCGATACGGCGGCGTGCAGGGAGAAGCCGTCGAGGTCGATGACCATGACGGCGAGGAAGCGGTCGTCGCCGCGGTTGCGCGCGCCGATGAGGGCGGCGAGGCGCTCGTCGAAGCCATTGCGGTTGAGCAACCCGGTGACCTGGTCGAGGGCGGCGAGGCGCTCGTCGAAGCCATTGCGGTTGAGCAACCCGGTGACCTGGTCGAGTTGGCCGGCGCGGTCGCTACGGATGTCGACGAGGCGCAGCGCAACGCTGCCCGCGGAGGCGACGAAGACGGTGAGCATGACGATCAGCAGCACGCCGCAGACCGCGACGACCGCGTCGGTCTGGGCGATCCGGACGCCCAGCACGGCCAGGGTCACCGTCCCGATCGTCCACGGGACGAATAGCATGCGGGCGCCGTGGAACAGCACGGTGAACGCCGAGAGCGCCGCGAAGGTGACCGCTCCGAGTAGGCCCAGCATCGGCTGCGCCGCGATGATGCAGTCCGTTGCAGCGCAGAGGGCACTGACGAAGATGAATGCCAGTGAGACGCGCCGACTCGGCCAGTGGTGAGTGAGCCACGGGAGCGCCATGACGGAGCAGATTGCTGCGACCGCTATGGCGAGGGGCCGACCCCAGGTGCCTTGTGGTCCCGCGGAACTCGAGGCCAGCCCGACCGGGATGACGCCGAGGATCACGGTGGTCACCGCGATGGCTCGGCACACCGGTCGGCGCAGGTCCAGTGCCGCCAGCTTCGCAGTCAGCCGGTAGTAGTGGTCGGGGCCGAGCAGCGAATTCACGGCGTCCCCCACCTGCAGCGGTCGTTCATGTCAGCCATCCCCCCGGATCAGCATCAGGCGAGGCTAAGCGAAAGGCGCGCCGCGCGGGCCAACACCGCACAATTGGGCTTCGCTTCTTGGATGACGACACGTCCGTGGCGGCCCACCCCGCCCGCGAGACTGCGGTGAGATCGCGAATCCCCTCAGGATCGCGATCTCACCGCAGTCTCGGCGGGGTTCAGAGCAGCCCGAGCAACTCCAGGTCGGTCGCGTACTTGACGATCACCGGCGCCGACAGGTGCGGGATGTCCTTGTCCGGACCGATCTTGGCGTCCTGCACGGCGGCGCGGAAGTGGTCGGCCGGCGCGAGGGACCCGTTGATCGGCGCGGCGGGCTGCTGGTAGTTGTGCAGCAGCGGGATCAACGACGCCTGCCGCTGCTTCTCGGGCAGCGCGCGCAACGCCGTCTCGAACCGCTCCAGCCACCCCGCGTACCCGGCGACCCGCGTGATCGGGTAGCCCGCCTCGACGAGCCAGTCGACGAACGTATCCATGCTGATGCCGTCGTCGTAGGGGTTCATCACGTGGTAGGTCTCGTAGCCCTCGGTGACATTGGCGCCCAGCGTCGAGATCGCGTCGGCGATGAACTCCACTGGCAGGCCGTCGAAGTGGGACCGCTGCCGGCTCCCTCCCGCGTCCAGCTCGTAGAACGAGTTGGGCGCGATGCCCGTCGCGACCAGCGAGAGCATCATGCGGGTGAACATGTCGGGCACGTTCAGCTGTCCGGCATAGGTGGTGTCGGCCATGATCATGTCGCAGCGGAACACCGACACCGGTAGGCCCGCCAGATCGTGGGCCTCGCGCAGCAGCACCTCACCGGCCCACTTGCTGTTGCCGTACCCGTTGGCGTAGCCGTCGTCGACCCTGCGGGTGGCGCTCATCTGCCGGACGTCGGTCTCCTCGACGAAGTGGCCCGGCGTGATGCCGTCGCCGACGCCGATGGTCGAGACGTACACGAACGGCTTGATGCGGGTGGTCAGCGCGATGCGGATCAGCTCGGCGGTGCCGACGACGTTCGGCCCGAACAGCTGGCTGTAGGGCAGCACGTGGTTGACCAGGGCGGCCGGGTCGACGATCAGGTCGACGGTGTCGGCAAGCCGCTGCCAGTCATCCTGCGACAGGCCGAGATTGGCCTCGCCCTTGTCGCCGGCCAGCACCTCGAGGTGTTCGGCTGCCAGGTCGCGGTAGTGCGCCAGCAGCTTGGGGTCCCCGCTATTGAACGTCGCGTCGAGCCGGTCTCGTGCGGCGTCGTCGTCCTTCGCGCGGACCAGCGCGATGACCTTGCCGTCGACGAGGCTCATCCGCTCCAGCCACTCCAGCGCGAGGTAGCGCCCGAGGAAGCCCGTCGAACCCGTCAGCAGTACGGTGCGCACCTCGCGGGCCGGACCCGGCAGTGACGGCGCCGCGGCCAGCGTGGCCTCGTCGAGGAACTTGTCCAGTGTCAGGTCGCGGGCGTGCACGTCTTCGGCGTCGCGGCCGTGGACGGCATCGTAGGTGGGCCGCTTGGACCCGCCGCCAAGCTGGTCCTCGACGTAGGCGGCGATGGAGGCCAGGTCGCTGGCCGGGCTGACGATCACGCCGACCGGCACGTCTA
>JAQSXQ010000722.1 GCA_029256565.1 Mycobacterium sp. | reverse complement strand
CCCACGTTCACCGGGTCGTCGCCGTCGTAGGCGTTCAACAGGTGGTGACAGGCGTCGGCGAGGTCGTCCACGTACAGGAACTCGCGCAACGGGGAACCGCTACCCCAGCACGTGACCGAACGCAGGTCCTCCCGCACCGCATCGTGAAAACGCCGGATCAGGCCCGGGATGACGTGGCTGTCACGTGCGTCGAAGTTGTCGCAGGGGCCGTAGAGGCTGGCGGGCATGACGCAGACGTAGGGCAGACCGTGTTGTCGGCGGATGGCTTCGACCTGGGCGATACCGGCGATCTTGGCTACCGCGTAGGCCGCGTTGGTCGGCTCCAGCGGCCCCGTCATGAGCGCGTGGGCCGGGTGTGATTGGCCATGATGCCGCCCACCCGGGCCGCCGCTCCGATCACGACGTCTGGGCGGGTCTCGCGGAAGAACCGTTCGGTCGCAACGGCATCCCGCAGGTCGAGTTCCCGAGAGTCACGGCCCAGCACGTTCCGATGGCCGAGCTCGGCGAACCGTCGGCACAGCGCCGATCCGACCATTCCCCGGTGGCCCGCGACGAAGATCCGGGTGTCCGGCCGCAAGGGGGTCGGCACTGTTCTCAATGGCCGATCTCCGGTATGTCGGCCGCCAAGACGGGAGCCAACTGTAGGTACTCCGTCGTCTTGCGCTTCTGTTCGATGTCCCGGATCACCCGGTTCACCTGCTCGTCGGTCAGACCCGTGGCCGCGGCGATGTCCGGCACGGGCACGTCGTTGTTCAGACCGAACAAGCACAGGTCCATGCGCTGGTACGGCAGCGAGAAGTAGAACTCCTCCTGAGACTGTGGCATCGAATAGGTGTCGGTGGTCGACGGCCGACTGCGGATCCGATCGGGTACGCCCAGGTGTTCGGCAAGTGCATAGACCTGTGACTTGTACAGGTGCGCGATGGGTTTCACGTCGGCAGCACCGTCGCCGAGCTTCACGAAGAACCCCTGGTCGTACTCGAGCCGGTTCGGCGTTCCCGAGACGACGTAGTTGAGACGGTCGGCGTGGTAGTACTCCAGCATCTTGCGGGCACGCTGCTTGAAGTTGGTCGCGGCAACGATCCCCAGGTAGGACTCCGTGCTCAGCCGGTGCGTCGTCTGACTGCCGTCCGGAGCCTGCACGACCACCGAGTAGAGCCGGAAGGCATCCGAGTCGATGACACTGGGCAACACGATCTTCGACTTGTAGCCGGGGCCGTACTCCGGGCACACCATGCGGATCGCCTCGTTGCGCCGCTGGTAGCAGCCCGCCGCATCCAGGAGCGACGAGATGTCCTCGAGTCGACTCTCGATGCCGAGGGACTCCGCGAGTAGACGACTGTAATCGAGTGTGTCGGCGGACGATTCGCGCTCCGGCATGTGCAGACCGAACACCCGATCGTTCCCGATCGCGCGTACGCACAACGCGGCCACGACGCTGGAATCGATTCCCCCGGAGAGGGCGACGATCACACCGCGCCGCTTCGTTCTGCTCAAGTACTCGGTGAGGCTCTTGGTGATGCGATCCACCTCGAACGCCGCGTCGATGGTCAGGCTGTCCGGTCCGAATGTCTCATCCCCGTGCGTCACTGCATTCCCCCTTCGTGGTTACCAGGTCGACCGCGACCGTCGGTTGCGGCAATGTCCGTTCGGGCAGGGACCATTCGGTCCCCGCGATGAAGGATTCGTAGGTGAGCTGCGTCGACACGACGGCCAGCACCCGCATGTTGTCGGTGTTGCTCATACCGTCGCCGCCGGACTTCGCGCACTTGCGGAACAGCCCGGACACCATCCGAGGATCGAACACCCCAGCCGCGGTGATGGCAGGCTCGGACGTCAGCTCGTCGAACCACTCGGGACGGTCCGGTGCGAAGAAACTCGCTGCGTCGGGGGCTCGGTAGGGCTGCTTCGGCCGCCGCAGGATCTCGTCTGGGACGATGTCGGCGAAAGCCCGCTTGAGCAGGTACTTCTCGTCGAGTCCGAACAGCTTGTGTCGCGCGGGGAGTTGGTTGGCGAACTCGATGACGTTGCGGTCGAGGAAGGGGAACCGGCCTTCCACGGAGTTCGCCATCAGCATGCGGTCGCCTTGCGACGCCAGGATGTAGCCGGGTAGCAGCGTCGTCATCTCGAGCCACTGGGCGCGGCTGAGTGGATCCCATTCCGCGCTCTCCGCAGGCATTCCGGCGGTGACGTCGTCGAGCGCCCCGGCCGTGGTCCGGTTCCGCATGTCGGCGGAGAACATCGTCTTGATCGACGCCGTCGAATCCCACCGGGGACGGTGGGAGAGCGCGGGATCGTCCAGGTCCAGGTTCCGCCCGAAGAAGCTGCGCGCGAACGCCGGTGCCTTGCCGGGGGATCGCTCCATCCAGGGGTACAGCAGCTCGAGGGCCTTGGCGCGCTTCGCGGATTCCGGGTCGCGAGCCCAGAACATGCGGACCCGGGCCTCGCGGAAGACGTCGTATCCGGCGAGGACCTCGTCGGCACCCTCACCGGTGACGACGACCTTGAAACCGTGCTCGGCCACCAGTTTCGACAGGAGGTACATCGGGGCGGGTGCTGCCCGCACCAGGGGTGTCTCGGTATGGCGGATGACCTGGGGAAAGACGTCGACGATGTC
>JAQSXQ010000721.1 GCA_029256565.1 Mycobacterium sp. | reverse complement strand
TCGTGCATCCTGGCGAGCAGGCCCTCCAGGTCGGCCGCGGAGCCCATCTCGATGCCGACGAGCGCCTCGCCGGTATCGCGGTTGTTGCGCTTGACGTACTCGAACAGGGTGATGTCGTCGTTCGGGCCGAGGACCTCGTCGAGGAACCGGCGGAGCGCGCCCGGCTCCTGCGGGAAGTCGACCAGGAAGTAGTGCTTGAGGCCGAGGTGGACCAGTGACCGCTCGAGCACCTCGCCATAACGCGATACGTCGTTGTTGCCACCCGACACCAGGCACACGACCGTCGACCCCGGCGTGATGTCGGCCTCCACCAACGCGGCCGCCGACAGCGCCCCGGCCGGCTCGGCGATGATGCCCTCGTTCTGATAGAGGTCGAGCATCGCGGTGCACACGGCGCCCTCGTCGACCGTGGTGATCGAGAGCATGTCGCCTGCGGCCGTCAGCGCTGCGAACGGGAGTGCCCCCGCCCTGGCGACCGCCGCACCGTCGACGAACTGGTCGACGTTCTCGAGCGTGACGGGTTCCCCGGTGGCCAGCGCCGCGACCATCGCCGCGGCACCCGCGGGCTCGACGCCCAGCACCGACGTGTCGGTGGTCCGCTCCGCGAAGTAGGTCGTCATGCCGCTGATGCACCCGCCACCGCCGACCGGGACGATCACCAGGTCCGGTTCGCCGCCCAGTTGCTCGAGGATCTCGACGGCGATCGTTCCCTGACCGGCCATCGTGCGGAGGTCGTCGTACGGCGGCACCAATGTGGCGCCGGTCCGCGCGACGTCCTCGACCGCCGCGGCCGCGGCGATGTCGTAGGTCTTGCCGCCGACGATGACCTCGATGAACTCGCCGCCGTGGTACCGGATGCGGTCGCGCTTCTGCTTCGGCGTCTTGGCGGGCACGTACACCCGGCCGTGCACGCCCATCGAGCGGCAGGCCAGCGCAAAGCCCTGCGCGTGATTGCCCGCCGACGAGCAGACCACGCCTGCGGCGAGTTCGTCGGGGCTCAGCTGCATCATCAGGTTGTAGGCGCCGCGCAGCTTGTAGGAGCGGACGGCCTGGAGGTCTTCGCGCTTCAGATAGACCTGCGCGCCGGTCAGCGTCGACAGCCGATCACTGAACTGCAAGGGGGTCTTGGCGACGACGCCCGAGATCCGCTGGGCAGCCGCATCGATGTCGGCCGCCGACAGGGGTGATTCGAGCGGCGACCGTTTCGTTCCCTGGCTCAGCTCAGCAGTCACCGGTCAATGGTGCCACTGTGTCGCGCACGAGCAGAAATCCGTTTCCGCCGACGCATGAAAGCCCTCACGAACGGGTAAGTCCACATCGTCCTGATTCGGAGTTTCGGCTAGCCGAAACCATGGTTGAGAGGTATCGTCGAAGACATGACCACCGCCGGGAACTTTCACTCGACCGTCGCCCGCGCGACGTGCGACGTGCCCGTCGCAGGCGTCCCGTGGCCGGCGTACAAACTCATCGCCCTGCTGGTCGGGGCTCTGGTGCTCCTCGTCGTCGGCATCGTCACCATGACCGCATCGACGGCCGTGCTGTCGGGCGCCGCCGTGGGCACTCTCACGTGGCTCGGGCTCAGCGCCTACTGCTCGTCCTGCCGCTAGTCCTGCAGGAGATCACGCAGCGTCGCCAGGTCCGCGGCAACCGCGGCCGCGTCTGCCTCGAACTCCGCATCCGGGGTGCCAGGCCGACGTCGCAGCGTGAAGATCACCTCGCAACGCGCCTCACCCGTTCCGGCTGCCAGCACCCGCATCGGGTTGTAGGTCGACTCCCCCGTCGGCAGCGTCACCACGTGGTCGAGTACGCCGAAGGCGTTGACCGGAGCGAACTCCACGGTCGCGGTCGCGAGCGTGGGGTCGGCGAGACCGGCCGCCCAGCGATGCAGCTGGCGCGGGTCGGACGCGAACGCATACACCGCCTCGGGTGCGGCGTCGATCCAGACGGAGATGTGCCGCGACGGCTCGGGCTGGTCCATCATCCGCCGAGGCATCCCGGCCCGAGCAGCGCCTTCAGGTCACCCATGAGCGCCGACGACGGCGTGACGCGCAGCGTCTGATCCAACTCCAGCGTGGTGATCCGGTCACCTCACCGCGAGCGGGCGGTCGGCCTGGGCGCTGGAGAAGTCCGGGACCACCAGGTCGTTGACGATCAGCGACAACCGGTCGTCGCGGGCATTGACCTTCGCGCCGATGATCACCACGGCGTCGTCGGCGATGTCACCACCGAAGGTGGCGTACGTCTTCGGGAAGAACATCACCTCGATGCCACCGGTGAGGTCCTCCAATTGCGCTGAGGCCCAAGGCAATCCGTTCTTGTTCACCCGGCGGTTCACCGACGCCAGGATCCCGCCGACGCGCACCTGGGCGTCCGCGGCGACGTCCCCGTCGAGGATCGCGGGGATCTGCGTGTCGACCTGTGTGGCCAGCAGGTGCGCGACCCCGTCGAGGGGGTGACCCGACACGTAGAGGCCGAGCATCTCCCGCTCGAGTGCGAGTTTGTGCTTGTCCTCCCACTCGTCCTCGGGCACCTTGATCGTGAACACCGCGTCGGTAGCCGTGTCGGCGCCGCCGAACAGGTCGAACTGCCCCATCGCCTCGGCCTTCTTGGTGCCGAGAACCGAGTCGACCGCGTCGGTGTGGATCAGGAACAGCCCCTTGCGGGAGTGCCCGAGTGAGTCGAACGCACCGGCCTTGACCAGCGACTCCGTCACCTTCTTGTTGCAGGCGGTGATGTGGATCTTGTTGAGGTAGTCCGAGAAGTCGGTGTACTTGCCCTTCTCGGTGCGGGTGTTGATCAGTGAGCTGACGACGTTGGCGCCCACGTTGCGCACCGCCCCCAGCCCGAACCTGATGTCGGCGCCGACGGACGCGAAGTTGAGCACCGACTCGTTGACGTCGGGCGGAAGCACCGTGATGCCGAGCCTGCGGCAGTCGGCCAGGTACACCGCCGCCTTGTCCTTGTCGTCGCCGACGGAGGTGAGCAGGCCCGCCATGTACTCCGCGGGGAAGTTCGCCTTCAGGTAGGCCGTCCAGTACGACACCAGGCCGTAGCCGGCGGCGTGCGACTTGTTGAACGCGTAGTCGGCGAACGGCAGGACGGTGTCCCACAGCGCCTTGACCGCCGCCGCGGAGAAGCCGTTGGACTTCATGCCCTCGGAGAAGCCCTCGAACTCCTTCTCCAGGACCTCGCGCTTCTTCTTGCCCATCGCCTTTCGGAGGATGTCCGCTCGGGCGAGCGAGTAGCCGGCGACCTTCTGCGCGATGCGCATGATCTGCTCTTGGTAGACGATCA
>JAQSXQ010000021.1 GCA_029256565.1 Mycobacterium sp. | reverse complement strand
GGCGGCGGGCCGCCCTGGGCCGGTGCGCCACCCCCGGGCGCTCCACCGCCTGCGGAGCCGCCGCCCTGCTGGCCGAAGCCTTGGACGGCCTGCATCGCCTGCTGCATCATCTGGCCGAAGCCACCGCCGCCCTGGCCCGCACCCGAGGCCTGCTGACCGGCCTGCTGAGCCATCTGGCCCATCTGGCCGAGCATGCCGGTGATCTGTCCGACCGACTGCCCGCCCGAGGCGTCGGCGTTCTCGTAGGCCGATTGCGCTGCGCCGACCTTGCCTGCGAAGTTCGTCTCCTTGGCCTGCAACGAGGCCACGCTGGTGGCCAGGGGTGTCGTCAGCGTCGGCAGGACCGCGGCGATCGTCATGCTCATCGCGTCCTGGCCGGGCGGCAGCATCGGCGGCTGAGGCAGCTCGACGGTGGCCGGGTTCCAGGTGATGCCCTCGGGCTTCTGCAACGGGCTCGTCATGTTCGCTCCTCTAGCTCAGCTCGGGTTCGTCGAATGGTGTTGTGGTGCAGGTGCTCTCACCAGTCATCGTCGCCATCCTCTTCGCCGAGGTCGTATTCGAGCGCCGCCGGCGGCGCCAGCGACGCGGCCGAGCCGCCGCCGGACTCGCCCCGGTGCGGCATCATGCCCATTCCGCCGCCCATGCCGCCCGCAGCCACCGGAGCGACGCCGCCGACCGCGGAGCTGTTCGCGCCTGCGGGCACCGCGACCGCCTCCGGCGAGGTTCCGACGAGACCCGCCATCAGTGGTGTCTGCGCGCCGATGCCTCCAGACCCCGGCAGCGACGCCGCCTTGACCATCCCGGCGCCGCTACCCGGCCCCGAACCACCTGCCAGCGGATGGTTCGAGAACGCCGAGAAGGGTGTCGCGCCGCCGGTTCCCATTCCACCGCCACTTCCGCCCTTGCCGCCGAACATCGAAGTCAGCTGCTGCAGCGGCTGCGCCAACTGCTGCAGTGGTTGCATCAGCTGCTGTGGCGCCTGGGTCAGCATGCCGCCGAGCTGCTGCGGGAGCTGGGCGGCCATCGACGCCATCTGAGTCATCATCTGCATGGCCTGTTGCGACCCCTGTCCGCCGGCTTCCTGACCCGCCTTGGCAGCCTTGTCGACGCCTTGGGCAGGCACTCCGGGAGCACCGGTCGGCGGGAACGTCGGCGGTACCCCGAGGCCGTTGGCGAGTTCGGCGGTGTTGGCGTTGACGTAGGCGATGTTCTGCGCCAGGCCCATCTTCATCCGGCTCTGGATCAACTCGGCAGTGTTGCTCACCGGCATCGCCTGGATCGCCTCGCATTCGCGCTGCACCTCCAGGGCGGTGGCGTTGACCAGCGCCTTGGTCTTCGCGACGGTGACCTCCATGCTGCGCAGCTTCAACGCGATCGCTGCGGCTTGGGCGGCGTTGGACTCGTGTCCGCCGATGATGGTCGTTGCCTCACCGGCCGCCGCGACTGCGCCCCCGCCGGTCCACTTCTCCGACAGCGACGCCAGCTGACTCTGCTGCAGAGGCACCACCGAGCCGGTCAGCTTGGCCGCGAGCGCTTCGTACTGTGCTGCCGATGCGGCCAGCGCATCCTCGTCGACGTTCGGCCACCCCGGCCCCATCACCGTCTGCGACCCGTACGGGCTAACGTCCTGTTGCAGTCCCATGACACGGTTCCCCTCCCGCGTGTCCAGTGTCGGTTCGAGATTACCGTCCACACAGTGCCCGGCAATGCGCCTATTGCAGGACGCACGCAGGTCCATTCGCCGCCACCGGCACCCTTGCACCAAACGCGTGCCGACGAGCTAGTTCAGCAAATTGGCGTCGGTCATCGAAGCGCGGGCCCCTCACGTTCGTACGCTCGTCAACCATTTACTCGGAGCGCCTTAGGTTGTACTCTGTGATCTAGATCACAGATTCAGCAACGGGAAACGCGCCGCCAACGGGGATCCGCAGATCGGTCACCTGCCGCTCTCCGACCGACAGGGGTGGGGGGTACGAGGCTGCAGGCGGACACTGCCTGCAGCCTCGTCTCGTCGGCGATCCGGCCCACGGGTCGGTGGTCGATTCCACTATCGATGCGCCTGAGCGCAAGCGGGTAGATGATGCGAGGGTGAGCCCGCTGCGCCGATCCCGCCTCGCGGCATCGTGGATCTGCGCCGTGGTAGCCGCGCTGATCGTCGCGGGCTTTCCCGTCTACGTCCGCCCGCAGGTCGACCCGGTGCGCAAGGCGGACGCGATATTCATCCTCGGCGGGCCGAGTTACGGTCGCTACCCCCGGGGCTTCGAACTCGGATCGAGAGGCGAGGCTCCGACGGTGGTGGTCTCGAATCCCAACGGCCGCAACGATCCATGGCTCACGCAGCAGTGCGCTTCCGCACACGCCTTCGAGATCATGTGCTTCGTCCCGGATCCGCCGACCACCCGGGGTGAGGGTCGCGAGCTACGCCGCCTGGCGGCCGAGCGCAGATGGCGGACGGTCGTCGTCGTCACCTTCCGCCCGCACGTCTCCCGGGCGCGCTTCATCCTCCAGCGATGCTTCGACGGTGAACTCGTCATGGTCGAGCCCGATGACCCGGTGTCAGCGCGACGATGGGTCGTCGAGTACGCCCTTCAGACCGTCGGATACGTGCGGGCAGCACTCCAGCCCGGCTGCTGATGACTACCATCACGGCATGGGGAGGAGGCGAAGTCGTACCCGACTGGCCCTGGCCAGACTGTGGGCATACCCCCTCTGGTGCGGTATCGAGTATTCGAAGGTCGGCGGGATCGTCACGGACGACGTCGCCTGGTGGATCACCTGCATCGATGACGGCGAGCTGCGAGGGTTCGACTCGTACACCCAATTCGCCTATCTCAGTGGCGCACTCGCGGAATTCCGGACGCTGGCGCACTTCCGACTACGCCAGGGACCGGCCGTACTCAGGCTCGTGCTGCGCATCGTCTACCGGCCGTCCCCGACGCTGATACTCGAAGCGGATCGGATCGGTCCCGCGCTCTTCATCCAGCACGGCCTGGGCACGATCGTCACCGCGACGTCCATCGGCAGCCGATGCTGGATCAACCAGCAGGTGACCATCGGCCACGACGCCGTCGGTAGACCAACTCTGGGCGATGACGTCAGGGTCGGTGCTGCAGCCGTGGTACTGGGACCCATCACCCTCCACGACGGTGCAAGGGTCGGAGCCAATGCGACTGTCATTCACGACGTGGGTCCGGGTGAGACCGTCGTCGCGCCACTGGCGAGGACACTTCGACCTCGTCGCTCCGACGGCGACGACGACGAACCAGTTCAGGCACCCAGATGAGAGCCGGAACGACCTGTGCCACAACGATCGCCAGCGCCGCGGCGAGGACGACCCCGGCCGCACCATGGCTCGGCGCCACGGCGCACCCCAGCCCGATACTCGCCACTGCCATGACGATCGTCCAGATCGCCTGCCATCGCGCCTCGACGGGCAGCGTCAACAGCACGGTCGCAGGCAGGTGCATCGCCTGGCCGATGAGCAGTGCCCCGAAGGCCAACGCCAGCCAGGCCGTCACCTCGATCTCGCCGCCGGACAACACCTCGGCCGCCCAGGGCCCCAGGAGCCACATCGCCGCCGCCGCGAGCGCGGCGAGCGCTCCGAATGCCATCGTGAGACGCCGCCACATCGCGATGGTCTCTGCGGTTTCGGCGCGGCGCCGGACGAAGATCGGCCAGTAGGCCAGGCCTGCCGCTGACAGCACCGACCAGCAGGCCGCGTACATCTGCGCCAGCAGTGAGTACTCGGCGAGCTGTTCGGGGGTCGAGAGGTGCGCGAGGATGACCCGCCCAGTCTGCAATCCGATCGGCAAGCCCATTCCCACGACGAAGAGCCACAGGCTGCCGGCCAGCAGCGGTGTTCCGGTCGAGGCGCCCCGCACCGGGGAGAACGCCGACGACCCCAATCCGGACAGGCGCAAGGCCAGGACGCACCCCAGCAGCTGACCCGCGAGGAGACCGCCAAGGCTCGACGTGACGTACCAGATGCCGTCCACGCGCGCCGTGAACAGGAGCAGGGTCAGGCCGAGCGCGAAGGCCGGGCAGCTCATCAGGACCACTGTCGCCAGCGGATTGCGGTCGATCCCGATCAGTATCCGAACACCAAGGCCCGCAGGCAGCGTCAACCCGAACAGACACACCGCGACGGTGACCGCCCACCGGTCCTGCGGACCCGAGGCGAAACCGATGACGGTGGCCCAGCCGTCGAGCGACATGATCACGACGGCGACCACCATCACTGCGCAGGCAACGCCCAGCAGAACGCGGAACCCACGACGCACGACGTCGGCCGCAGCGGGATCCGCATTCGGGCCGCGCAGCCGTGCGCTCGCACTGATCACGGATGCACCGATGCCGAGGTCGGCGAACGGGAAGAGCAGCGTGACCGTCGCAACCAGGGCGACGAGACCGAATACGGCCGCACCGGTCTCGCGCACGACGATGGCCGTGTTGAGCAGGCCCAGCGCGACGGTGATCGGCGTACCGGCCAGCCGATACAGGGGCGCAGCCAACGACGCGCGCCGCTCCTGCGGCGCCAATCGGTCCAGCGCCACGATCACGACCGGATCAGGCTGACGAGCCGACCGATGACGATCCGCACGGCGCTCAGGGCCGCGTAGGTCAAGGCACACGGCCCGGGACGCCCATGCGCGAGCGCCGACCACACTGCGCGGGCGACCCCTGGCAGGGAACGCGCGGACACAGCCGCGCTGACGGGACTGCTGCACAGGTAATCGCCTCGAACGCGCGGTGATTCGCACCCGAGGTGCTGCAACCCCCAGGCGATGTAGTCGGCGGTGCGGTCCTGAGAACTCCGCGATACCGATGACCGGCGGACGTCGTACACGCTCAGCACCTCTGGTACGTGCACCAGCCGGACGTCGGGTACGCGACGCTGAACCTCGATGAGCCACGTGGGTTCGTCGTGGACGGCACCGCGGTGCCCGTCCCAGCGCACCTTGCGCGCCAGGGCGGCAGGGAACACCAGCGTGGAGGTCTGCAGCACCGCGCCACCAACGCCTACCTCACGGACGCGGAAGAGATAGTCGGCGACCGACTCACCCGGTTCGATCAACCGCCGCGGCCACGTCCTCCGCCGGTCGCCGGGGCCGACGACGGCCATCCGGGACGAGGACACCCACCCCGGGCCCCATTCGGGACGCACCCCCAATAGCTGGCACTCGAGCTTGCCCGGGAGCCACTCGTCATCGTCGTCCAGCAGTGCGATCACCGAACCCCGCGCGGCGTCGATGCCCAGTTGTCGGCATCTCGCGGCACCACTGCCCGCCGGAGCATGGATCAGGACGATTCGGTCGTCGGACGGCAGCGGCACCGACGTCGCGGCGTCCAAGACGACGATCACCTCGCGGACCTCCGCCGACTGTGCGAGCGCCGATCGAACGGCGACCGCGACGCTCGGCCGACCGACCGTGGCTATGACCGCGCTGACGACGTGGCTCATCCGGTCGCCGCCGTGGGGCGTCGGGTCGTGATCGCGCAGAAAAGCAGTGCGACGCAGGCATACTCGGCGATCGTGTTGTAGGTCCATGGTGAGAAGAGCAGGTCCCAGATGCACTGCAGAGCCACCGTCAACACCAGTGCGGACCAGCGGCCGAACTCGACGTTCCGCCACACCACGACGACGCAAGCGATCAGCAGCCAGGCAGGCAGCAGTGCGGCGAGGATTCCGCCCTCCGCCCAGGACCCCAGCAGGATGGAGTGCATCGCGGAGTAGTCGGTGGCGGGAAGGCGCCAGTAGAGGTCGAACGGAAAGGTCGGTTCGAATCCCATTGCGATTGCGAGATGCTCTGCGCGCGTGTACACGTCCGGCGTGAGGTTCGTGCCGCTACCCCAGCCGAGAAGCGGTCGATCGGCGATGGCGGTCAGCGTCATCGGAGGCTCCGTACGACCGGCCAACAGCAGCGGCAGATGAGTCGCGTCCTGCTCGAGGGTCTTTCGCTGCAACGCGGCCCCGAACATCCCCCATCGCGCTGCGATCGGCATGAGGAAGGCGAAGAGCACTCCGAAGGCGCCCACGCCGACGAATTGCCAAGTCCGGCCGATCCGGTCACCCAGCAGATACCGCGCGAACAGGATCGCCGCGGCGATCAGGCACACCAACGCGTGCGAGCGGAAGTTGAGTGCCAGACTGACCACACCGATGATCGCCAGCGCGGCTGGTATGACGTGGCGCGGCAGTTCCATTCGGATCAGGACGTACAGGAACACCACGGTCACGCCGTGGGCGACGCCGTACTTCCAGAAGTGGAGGAAGTTCCCGGTGCTGGTGAGCTCGATTCCCTCGGTCAGGAAGAAGACGACGGTCCCGAGACCGATCCCGGCCAGAACCGTTGCGATCGACTCGACCGATCTGCTCGTCAGCACCGTCAGACCAATGAAGTAGAGCGAGAAGGCCGCGGGTGCGACCGCATTCGGCCAGAGCAGGCTGACGCCGTTCACCATGCACGATGCGATGTACGCCGCCCAGCCCAGGGCGGCAAGGCCCAGTGGGACCACGTCGACGGTGCGGTGGCGGACGAGCAGGAAACCGGGAACGAGCACCAGGCACACGATCGACAACACCGTCGCGGTTACGTTGGCGATCTGCACGGCGGACGTCGCGCCCACTACGAAGATCGCCACCTGCCCGGCGAGGGCGGTCCGCGCCTGCGGCGCCACCTCGGTGACGTCCTCGTACCTCACGATGCACCATCCCACGTGTCGAGCGTCTGACCGGATGGCCGTTGGGTTGAGATCGACTGCAGTGCAGCGGCAGTCGCGCGTGAGGACCGCACGAGTCATCCGATGCTCCATTCACCATCCACCGCACCGGCGCTCGGCGTACATGGATCTTGGGGACCAATTCGTCGCTGGTCATGGATCTAGTCCATGACGCCCCGAGACGTGCGCCCGGCCGGCTCGCACTCGTAGACGACCCCCGTGCCCCGTGGACGACCGCGGATCCACCGACGTGCCGAATGTCGTCTCAGCCACCTCTCATCGCCCGATTCACCGTCGTCCATCGGATCGCCGAACGAACTAGTCCCAAGCGCCCTTGGAACTAGTTCGTCACAGCCACATGTGATTTCAGCAACTTCTCGCACGTCCGCATACACTTTCCCTAGTCGGCCGAGGGCGCCTCGCCGCAATGTCTGGCAAAGAGTCGGCCTGGGGGGGTAACGACATGGTGGTCACCACGTCGAAAGTAGGTTGGTCGCTGGCCGCGGGCCGAAACTGCTCGTATGACAAGGGCCGCGGGGTGCTGTTCCAGGCCCTATGGATAGCCGTCTCCGAGCTGCTGGTGACCAAGGTCTGGTGTCCCAACCGGCTCCGGTGCGCGATCCTGCGGTGGTTCGGGGCAAAGATCGGCCGCGACGTCATCATCCGGCATCGCGTCAGGGTCCATTGGCCCTGGAAGCTTTCGATCGGCGACGATTCGTGGGTCGGCACCGACACCGAGTTGTACAACCTCGACACGATCGACATCGGTTCGGACGTGTGCATCTCGCAGCATGCCTACCTGTGCACGGGCAGCCATGACCGTTTCTCGCCGGACTTCGACTTCGACAACGGCCCGATCGTCGTGGCGGACGGAGTGTGGATCTGCGCCCGATCCACCGTGCTGCGCGGTGTCACGATCGGCGCGAACTCGGTGATCGGCGCGACCTGCTTGATATCGGGTGACGTACCACCGAATGCCGTCGTCCGGGCACCGCAGCCGACGGTGTCGTGATGCGAATCCTGCAGGTGGTGTCACTGCTCGACCCGGACGGTGCCTACGGGGGGCCGGCCCGGGTCGCGCTGAACACGAGCGCGGAGATCATCCGGCGGGGCCACGACGTGACCGTCGCCGCAGCGACCCGCGGTTACCCCGTCGGCAGCACCACCTTGGACGGCGTGCCCGTCGAACTCTTCGATGCGCGAATGTTGATGCCCACGAACAAGTTCTATGGCATGGGCGCACCTGACCTGTCACGGTGGTTTCGCGCCAACGGCAGGAACTACGATGTCGTGCACATTCACTTCGCTCGCGATCTCGTCGTCCTGCCGATCGCCATGTCGGCACGACGGCAACGCATCCCCTACGTGCTGCAAACCCACGGCATGGTGATTCCGTCCCAGCATCCCCTGTCCGCACCCCTCGACGTGACGTGCACGCGTCGGGCACTCCACGACGCCGGAGCGGTCTGTTACCTGACGGTTCAGGAGAAGGGACAGTTGACGACGGTGGCCGGGTCGCGGCTGAGGCTGTTCGAGCTGGGCAACGGCGTTCCCGAATACGCAGGCCCGACTGCACGTTCGGGGGTGCCCGAGGTGCTCTTCGCTGCTCGGCTGGCCAGTCGGAAGAAGCCGCTGGCGTTCGTGGCCATGGCACGCATGCTGCTGATGTCGGGGCACCGCGCCTGCTTCACGCTCTTGGGCCCGGACGGCGGACAGGGTCCCGCCGTCACCGCTGCGACCGTCGCACACCCCTCGATCAACTGGGACGGCGCCGTCGCACCCGACCAGCTGCCGACGCGGATGGCAGCCGCGAACGTCTTCGTCCTCCCCTCGGTTCGCGAGCCGTACCCCATGGCGGTTCTGGAGGCCATGTCGGTGGGTCTGCCGGTCGTGGTCACCGATGACTGTGGATTGGCACCCATGGTCGACGGAACGGGGTGCGGGATCGTCACGGACCCCTCTCCCCCATCGCTCGCGGCCGCGGTCGGCAAGCTGCTCGACGACGAATCCCTCGCAGCCGACATGGGTAGGCGAGGCCGGGAGGTAGCGCGGTCCGAGTTCAGCATGTCCGCCATCGGAGACCGCCTGGAGCAGACGTACTCATGCGTCACGGAGGGCGCACGGTGAAGAATGCGTCGACGTTTCGTCGCTGGACTCCGACCGCGGTTGCCGCCCTCGTCCTGACCGGAGCGATCGTCTCGGCGTCGATGGTGCTCACCACCCGTACCCGCGAATCCGACTCCAGTTGGCCGCTCAGCGTTGCCGTCATCGGGGATGCCTTCACTGCCGGCGAGTCGAACGGGGTCGTCTGGCCGACACTGCTTGCGCAGCGCACCGGTTGGTCGGTGTCCAACTTCGCAATGCCCGGCGCCGGATTCGCAGCCGACGGCCGGGGTGGGCACGCCTTCACCCACCAGGTGGAGCGCGCCCAGGCAGCACGACCCCGGATCATCCTCATCACGACCGGCCAAGCGGACAACGATCTGCCCGAGATGGGTGCGGTGACGGTCGGCGCCATCGACGCGTTCGACAAGATCCAGCTCGGCGGGCAGCGCGCCCTCGTAATCGGGCCGATCTGGTACGGAGCCCCTGCGCCCGGCAAGGTCCAGATGGTTTCCGAGGCCGTGCGGGAGGCGGCACGAATCGCGGATGTGCCGTTCCTCAGCGGTATCGAGCCACCGTGGCTGAGCAGGAGCCTGATGCAGGGAAACCTGCACAGTCCCAACGATGCCGGCCACTCCGTCGTCGCCGACAGGGTGGCTGCGTGGCTGCGGACGGAGATCGGGGCGTGAACGGCGTGCGCTTCTCCGACCTTGCTTCGGCGGCCACGGCGGCCGCGGTGGCCATCGGCCTCGTGCTCGCCTTGATTCCCGACGGGACCCCGTCGGCGCCGCCGCAGCCGGCCGACACGCCCAGCCCGCGGGTTCCGCAGGCCGAGCAGGGGCCTCCGACGGCCCTGTTCATCGGCGATTCCTACACCGCCGGCCGAGGGCCGCGTGAGCTCTCGCCCAGTTGCATGGCAGCCAGCCGGCTGGGTTGGCTGTGCCACCTGTCGGCGGTCCCAGGCACCGGCTACGTCAGCGGCGGGCCTGCCAACCGGTTCACGGTCGACGAGTACCGCGGCGAATCCACGTCCTTCTCGGAGCGAATCCCCGTCTTGGCCAATCAGTTCGATCCCGACATCGTCGTCCTCGACGGCGGCAGGAACGACCAGTTCCCGCCACGGGCGAACGTGCTGGCGGCGATGGTCGCGACCATTGCCGATGCCAAGCGGGCATGGCCCGAGGCGGAGATCGTCTTCGAGAGGCCTCGTTTCCTGAGCCGACCGAACGACGATCTCGGCTTCGACGAGTCCTTCACAGGTCGGTTGCTCCGCGACCCCGCAGCCATCGGCGTATCCGTCATCGACCCGATCCGGGCGTTCGGCGGTCGCGACACGTCCAGCTTGCTCTCCGACGACGGCATCCACCCCAACCGGCAGGGCGAACTCGACCTCGCCGCGGTGCTCACGGCGTCGCTCGCCGATCAGCGCTTCACGGCGGACGCGTGATGATCACCTCGTATCTGGGTCTGCTTCGCGCCAAGTGGCGTTGGCTCTGCTGGGGTGTCCTCGTCTCACTGGCGGTCACGACCGCAGCACTCATGGCGACACCACCCCTCTACCGCTGCGAGGCAACGTTGTTCGTGCGCACACCGGGGGACGTCAGCAGTGTGGTCGACGGTGGCGACTCGTACGCGCAGGGCCGCGCCCGCACGTTCGCCGCGCTCGCCGACAACCCGGCCCTGACGTCGCGGGTCGTCACCGATCTGGGGCTCGACCTCGCACCCGAGACACTCGCCAAGCGAGTCGACGCCGAGAACCCTCCCGGTACGGCGCTCATCCAGGTCGCGTTCTGCTCGACGAATTGACCGCGACGGTCGACGGATTGGAGACCGTGCCGGGTTCGCTCGTTCCGCGCGCCGAACTGGTCGCCGTCAATCCACCGTCCACCGAGGTTCGAGTCAGCGCCTGGGGTCTGCCCGTCGCGGCAGTCTTGGCGGGCGCCGCACTGACGGGTGTCGTGGTCGGCGCGATGTGCGTGGTACTCGCCTCGGCCCGCGCCTCGGCGGGGCGGTCATCCGCCGGTACCCAATCCCTCGCCGACGAGCCATACCGGGGTGCGCGGTGAACGCTTTCGAGTTCCTCGGCGAAATGTCCGAGCGGTGGCGGACGTTCGCGTGGATCGCATCCGGCGTCGCCGTGCTCGGCACGGCACTCATCCTGGCAACCCCGACGACGTACACGTCGTCGACTCGACTCCTCGTGTCGATCTCCGGATCCACGACGTTCGAGGCCTACCAGAACGACGACGTGGCCAGGGAGCGGATCAACTCCTACCTCCCGTTGCTGACGAGCGAGGTCGTGAGCCAGCGCGTCGTGGACGAACTCCGTTCATCGCAGACCGCTGAGCAACTCGGCGAGCACGTCAGCGCAGCGAGGGTACCGCCGAACACCTCGCTCATCGACGTATCGGTCAGTGCGCCGTCGGCCGACGAGGCTCGTGCGCTGGCCGACGCATACGCAACCGAATTCATCGCCTACACCAGGGCATTGGAGACCCCCACCGGCATGGGCGCCCAGAAGGTGCGGGTCACCCAGGTCAGCGGTGCGAGCGATCCGCGCAGTGACGTCCCGGTACGGCTGACGCTCGGAGTGCCGACGGCGCTCATCGCCATCGTGCTGGGTGCGGCGGCTGTGTGGATCCGGTCCGGGTCCACGCGCCGTCGAGATCCCGAACTCGCGAACCTCGTGAAAGGAAACTGACCCGTGGACCTGTTCGACGTCGTCCGATCGTGCCTGCGACGCTGGTACATCCTGATCCCCTTGCTGGCGGTCACCGGGGTGTACTGCCACCAGGTGTACACATCGGTCCTGCCGGTCTACTACTCGCAGACGGTGATCGGCCTTGCTCCCCCCAATCAACGGGTGGACACGGTCGCAACGGGCCAGGCGGTGCCACGCAACGGGCTGCTCGACTTCGGTGGGGCGCCTCTGCTCGCCAACATGGCCTCGCTGGGCCTGCGCCAGTCGACGGTGGTCAATCGCGTCGTCGCCGCGGGCGGCGAGCCCATCTACGACGCACGGCTCTTTCCGGTGCCCGCGACGTCGCCGCCCATCCCGCTGGTCATGATCGACGTCGCCACGGCGAATCCCGAATCTGCCACGAAGACACTCGAACTGGCGGCCATGGAACTCCGCGCGTCGCTGGAGAACATTCAGGTGCAGGCCGACGTCCCCCCGGAGATGATGGCCACGTCGTTCATCGTTTCCCCGCCCAGCGTGCCGGTTCCCGCCATGCCGTCACGGACACGGTCCACGATGACCGTGGCCGTTGGCGGTGTCGGCCTCACGGTCCTAGTCACGGTGCTGGTGGACGTCGTGCTGAACCGCCGTCGCAAGCGGGTGCGATCGACGGCCGGGCCCACCGGGGACGTGGCACCCGACGCGACGATCCTCGACGAGGCGACCGCCGACCTGCCGATGGACGATCAGCGGCCGCGTGAGCCGGCAACAGTGGCACCGTCGCAGTGACCATCACTGACCCCGACGCGCCAGCGGTTGGCGTCGTCAGCGCGGACCCGGCACCCGCGGACCCGCCACCACCATGGATGCTGCGGCTGCTGTGCTTCGTCATTCCGGCACTTCCGGTCTACGTGGTGCTGCCGGGCGCGTTGAAGGGCAACGGAACCCCCGTCCGGATCATCACGCTGATCATGTTCGGACTCTTGATACTCGGCTTCCTGATACAGCGCAGATCGGGCGGCGGTCGCACCCTCAACCCGGGCATGGTGATACTGCTGGCGTACCTCACCATGTGGCTGATCGTCTCCGGCATGGGCATGACCGCGCACGACGACTTCACGACCGCTTCCAACAGGACCCGCTCACTGCTCGCGCTGGCCGGTCACGTCGCCGCCGGGTTGTACGTGTTGGTGAGCGTTCGAAACGCGCGGCAACGCGACGTCCTGCTCGGGTGGCTGGCGGCGGGGCTGACGTTTGCGTGTTTCGTCGGACTGCTGCAGAGCGTGAGTTCCATCGACCTGCGCTATTTCTTCCAACCGCCGGGGTTCATCCTCAACACCGAAGACCTGGCCTTGAGCGAACGCATGGGGGTCACCCGCGTTCGCAGTACGTCTCAGCACGCCATCGAGTTCTCGGTGCTGGCGGCGGTGACCATTCCGCTGACCATCTACTTCGCCCGCCACGCGACGCGTCGTCGGGTTCGGTGGCTGTCCGGAGCCGCGTGCGTCATCGCGGCGCTCGCGCTACCCGCCTCGGTCTCGAGATCCGGGATCATCTCGCTGCTGGCCGCATTGGCCATCTACGTGTTCGCCTTCAAGCTTCGCCCGATCGCCGTGTCATCGGTCGTGATCGCCGCCGCGATCACCGGGTACGTGGCGGCGTTCCCGGAGGTCGCGGACGCGCTGTGGCGCACGTTCACTGGCTCTGCGGAGGACGAGAGCGTCTCGGGCAGACTCGAGGACTACGCCAAGGTGTCGGAGACGCTGAGCGAACATCCGATCTTCGGGCTCGGACTCGGCGGCGCACCGCCCACCGTATTCGGCTATCTCGACAACGAGTGGCTGCAGGCAGTCGTGCAGGGCGGCGTGATCGGGTTGATCGCGATGACCGCTGTCATGATCGGTGCACTCTTCGGCATGTCGGCTTCCATGCGTGGTGTCAGGTCACCGCGGCAGCGGGAGCAGACCTACGTCATGGCCGCGATGACCGTCGGGATCATCGCGTCGAGCTTCACCTTCGACCTGTTCTCCTTCGAGCAGGCGGCGCTCGTCTTCTTCGTCCTGTTCGGCCTGCTGTGGTCTGGCTTCGACGTCGCCGCGCCGGAGCAGCGTCGCGACCGTCACCTCCTCGACCGACTGGTGACGTCGCGTTCCCAGCTCGTAGCGGGACGGGCGGCGCGCCACCGAACCAGCAGTGCCACGGCGAGATAGACCGCGGCATCGGCCGTCGATCGCGGCCCCCTGGCGGTGCGCAACACGGCGCGGGCGGTGGCTCCGGCCGTCCTCGGCGCGCCGAGCGGATCGAGCGCCGCCAACTCGACATTGCCCCTGTTGTGGCGGCCGAGGACGGTGAGCAGTCCGCGGACGTCGGTCGGGGTGACCCAGATCGAGGGCTCCGTCGACACGACCATCTTCTCGTCGGTCGCGAACTGGCCGTCCACGAACTTGTCGTCGCCCGTGATGTCGGGGAACCGGCCGAAGCGTCGGTGTCCCGCCTCGGTCAGGGCGTACACCCCCGCCCACCACAGCGCATCCCGCTCGGCTGTCATCCGCGTGCGCGCACGGTAGTACGCGCGAACCAGTGCGGTCGCGCCCCGCGTGCCGTAGCGGAACGCAGGACGGGCTGCGAGCACGTCACCGCGCCGTAGTGCGTCGAGCACGGCCAGTACGGCCGTCGGCGTGATCTCGATGTCGGCATCGAGGTAGAGCCGCGGCCACGAGGTGGCGGCCTCGTCACCGGTGTTGAGCGCGAACGTCTTCGAACCGACATCCGTTTCGAGTACCACGGCACCCGGGATGCCTCGCGCTCGCTGGGCGGTGTCGTCGGTGCATCCGTTGCACACCACGATCAGTTCGATGGATCCCTCCACCGCGAGCTGGCTCAACGGGTTGAGGGTCCGTTCGATGACCATCGCCTCGTCGTATGCGGGCACGATCACCGCGCCACGGTTCATGCCAACGAAACTCACAGCGGCGCTGCCATCTTGGTTGCCTTCGGCAACCCCGACCACTTCCGCCGGCTCAGTACCACCGCGAGTGTGCGGCGGTGGGTTCGGTCGTAGGATCGCAGCACTTCGCCGAGCGCCACGGCAGCACGGAACATCGCGGAATACATCCGCCCGTGGTGCATCTCGACGTAGCGGACCCGGTTGACCGCCATGAGCGCGGCGAGTGCGGGCGAGGTGCCCGATCCGCCCAGTCGGTGCTCGACGACGGCGGATGGTTCGTAGCGCGCCACGCAGCCGCTGTCGCGCACCCGCCGGAAGTACTCGATCTCCTCGGAGTACAGGAAGAACCGCTCGTCCCAGTCGCCCAGACGACGCGCGACCTCACCCCGGATGAGCATCGCCGCACCGGTGGCCCAGTCGACGTCGTGTGGGTGTTGGTAACTGTCGCTGCGGTAGTCGAATTCGGACAGGGAGCACGGCCGTCCTCGCCAGAGCGCTCGGCCGAAGAGCGAGTCGCCGATGACACCCATCGTGGAGGGCTCGAAGCGCAGGGACGGATAGATCTGCCCGTCGTGGTCGAGTATGCGTGGCACGACCACGCCCACTCGATCGTCGGATGCGAGCGTCTCGAGCATCCGACCGATCGCGCCCGGCCGGACTCGCAGATCCGGATTCAGGATCAACACCGATCCGCACGATCCGATATGCGGCAGCGCGCGATTGATGCCGCCGGCGTAGCCCAGATTGCCGCCTGACTCGACGAGCAACGCATCCGGGTAGTTCGCGACGACTTCGACGGTGGCGTCGGAGGACTGGTTGTCCACCACCAGGACGCGCAAGGCATGCAAGCGAGCCGATGCCCGCAGGTCGTCCAGCAGAAGACCGATGTCGGCTGCGCTGTTGTAGGTCACGACGATGATCGACGCATCCGCATGTTCGCCGGCGGCGACGAATCCGCCGTCGGCCACGTCGTTTTCGAGCGAGGTCACGATACCGACTCCTTCGCGACGTGCGCGGACGACGCAGCGCCTCTCGGCCACACCGTGTCCCTCAACGACGCTGCGCCGACGATCGCCCACAGCGCCAGGAACGGCAGGGCCGGTACGAGGAAGCGGAACCCTCCGCCGAACACCATGACCTGCGCCGTCAGGAGCACCACGAGACTGAGGGGGACCAGCCACGGGCCGCGGTGGCGCCGGAACAGCCCCACTGCGACGAACACGAGCGCGGCGATCCACGCGGCCCGGACCGCCCATCTCGGAGCGGGGTCGCCGAACACGCCACGGTTGAGCCGCGTGACCGGGTCGAAGGTTCGGACCAGCCGTTCGGGAACTCGCTCGGCGAACTCTGCGGGATTCTCGCGGATCCACGCGACGGCGAAGTCGCGCAGGAAGCGGTCGTTCTCCACTTCGTCGACCGGCGGGACCGGCAATCCCTCGTTCGCCTGTCCGGAGTCCGCAAGGTCGTTGTTGGCCAGCGCGATCGTCACTCCCCCGGCAGTGGTCAGCGGAACGAATGCGTCCAGTCGTTCGTAGTTCCGCCACGACCAGGCGCCCAGGACTATGGCCAGCCCCACCACCGCTCCGGTGGCCGCGCGCCAATCGAGCCGGCGGCCGAGGGCGAAGATCACCAACGCGGGCAGCCAGAACGCCATGACGGGCCGCACGAGTGTCGCGTACCCGGCGAGGAGCCCCGCCGCGAGCCACCACCACGCCACCCTTCGTCGCTCGCGCAGTTCGACTACCAGGTAGCAGAGACCGACCGTCAGCAGATTGAAGAGGGTCTCGGCGTACAGCGAGGCACCGATGATCAGCACCCAGGGGAACAGCCCGTACGCGAGGCCCGCGAGCGTGGCCTGCCTCGGCGTCATCCCGAGGCGCTGGCCGAGGTGCATCAGCGCGACGGCGGTCAGACCTGCCAGAACGGCGGTCAGGACCAGTCCCACGTTGGGATGCGGACCGAGGATTCGGTACGTGATCGCCAGGAGCATGGGCCACCCAGGCGGACGCGCCGCCTCGAAGTGCGGCGGGCCGAAGTCGAAATCGCTTGCCAGCCCGGCAGCGAGAACGTGGAAGTGACCGCCGTCCTCGTACAGGGCACCCACCGAACGGCTCAGCGCGGCCGCGACGATCAGATGGGCGGCGGAAACCGTCGCTCCCACCATCCAGTAGGTGCGCGTGCGATTCCGCACGGCTACCTCACCCCGCATTGCCAGACCCCCGACTGCCACCGACTCAGGATAACGACCCAAGAGCCCCCTGCCTACCGACCGAAGGACTATTCGACGTTTGCCTGCCGCGCCCACGCACCCAGGAAATGCGATCCGCGCTCTGACGTATTATGTTGTCTCCGTGTGGGTCTCGCGTCCCGTACCGCGGAACTAGTTCCTTTTACCTAGTTCGCCAGATGTTAAGCTCATCGCGTGCCGTGGCCATGCGGCACTCGAGTACAGGGGGAAATGAATGGATGCTCGAATCCGCTCGGAACTGACCGGTTTCATCGTGGACAACTACCTGTTCGGCGACGTATCCCGAACACCGGCAGTCGACGAATCACTGGTCGAAGGCGGCGTCGTGGACTCGACCGGGATTCTCGAACTCATCGAGTTCCTCGAGTCCCAGTTCGGCATCGAGGTGTCGGAGACCGAGACGATCCCGGAGAACCTCGACACGATCGCGCGGATGACGCGCTTCGTGCTCGGGAAGCAGCACGTTCTCGAGACGGCGTAGAGCCGGCCAACGTCGATCCGGGGGGATTACGTTGTCAAGCAGAAGGATCGGAGCCGGCGGAGGGGCCGTTGCGCCGGTCGAAGATCGGTACCGCGTTTCAGTCCACGGTGCGTGGGGTCCGCTGGCGGATGTCCGCGCCGGGGCCCACCGCGACGGCACCCGGCGGCACGTCCTTGGTCACGACGGCGTTCGCGCCGACGATGCAGCCCCTTCCGAGTGTGAGGCCGTAGCCCTCCTTCGGGATGATGCATGCGCCCGCACCGATCGTGACGCCGTCCTCGATGACGACGCCCATGCCGGAGCCGGCATGCGGGGCGCCGGCCGCAACGGTGACGCCGTGGGCGATCTGCACGCCGCGGCCGATGGTGGTGTCTGGGTGGATCACCACGCCCATCCCGTGATGCCAGAGCACCACGTCGTCCGCGACGTCGGCCTCGGGCGGCAGCGCCGTGCTGAACGCGACGGC
>JAQSXQ010000720.1 GCA_029256565.1 Mycobacterium sp. | reverse complement strand
TTCATGACGTCGACGCTGCAGCAGGAGGCCGGCCGCAAGCTGCGCTTCTCCTCCGAGCGCACGATGAGCATCGCGCAGCGGCTGTACGAGAACGGCTACATCACCTACATGCGTACCGACTCGACGACGCTGTCCGAGTCGGCCATCAACGCCGCCCGCAACCAGGCCCGTCAGCTCTATGGCGAGGAGTACGTCCACCCGACGGCGCGCCAGTACACCCGCAAGGTGAAGAACGCGCAGGAGGCTCACGAGGCCATCCGCCCGGCCGGTGACGTGTTCCAGACGCCGGGCCAGCTGCACGCGCAGCTCGACACCGACGAGTTCCGGCTCTACGAGCTGATCTGGCAGCGCACGGTGGCCTCGCAGATGGCCGACGCGCGCGGCACGACGCTGTCGCTGCGCATCTCCGGCACCGCGAGTTCCGGCGAGCAGGTCGTCTTCAACGCCAGCGGCCGCACCATCACGTTCCCCGGCTTCCTCAAGGCCTACGTCGAGACCGTCGACGAGCAGGCCGGTGGCGAGGCCGACGACGCCGAGAGCAGGCTGCCCAACCTCACCCAGGGCCAGCGCGTCGACGCCGCGGACCTGACCGCCGACGGCCACACCACCAGCCCGCCGGCCCGCTACACAGAGGCCTCGCTGATCAAGGCGCTGGAAGAACTCGGCATCGGTCGCCCGTCGACGTACTCCTCGATCATCAAGACGATTCAGGACCGCGGGTACGTCCACAAGAAGGGCAGCGCGCTGGTGCCGTCCTGGGTGGCGTTCGCCGTCATCGGGCTGCTCGAACAGCACTTCGGCCGTCTCGTCGACTACGACTTCACCGCCGCGATGGAGGACGAACTCGACCAGATCGCGTCGGGCACCGAGCAGCGGACCAACTGGCTCAACAACTTCTACTTCGGTGGCGAGCACGGTGCCGACGGCTCGATCGCCCGTTCGGGTGGTCTGAAGAAGCTCGTCGGCGGCAACCTCGAGGACATCGACGCCCGAGAAGTCAACTCCATCAAGCTCTTCGACGACGACGAAGGCCGCGCGGTCAACGTCCGCGTGGGCCGCAACGGGCCGTACCTCGAGCGCATGATCATCGGCGAGGACGGCGAACCGACACCGCAGCGCGCCAACCTCAAGGACGAACTGACCCCCGACGAGCTGACCCTCGAGCTGGCCGAGAAGCTGTTCTCGACGCCGCAGGAGGGCCGCTCGCTGGGCGTCGATCCGGAGTCCGGGCACGAAATCGTCGCCAAGGACGGCAGATTCGGGCCGTACGTGACCGAGATCCTGCCGCCTCCGCCGGAGGAGCCGGAGGACGGTGCACCGGCGAAGAAGGGCAAGAAGCCCGTCGGCCCCAAGCCGCGCACCGGTTCGCTGCTGCGCTCGATGGACATCGAGACCGTCACGCTCGAGGACGCACTCAAGCTGCTCTCGCTGCCGCGCGTGGTCGGCGTCGACCCGGCGACCAACGAGGAGATCACCGCGCAGAACGGCCGCTACGGCCCATACCTGAAGCGCGGCACGGACTCTCGCTCGTTGGTGAACGAAGAGCAGATGTTCACCATCACGCTCGACGAGGCGCTCAAGATCTACGCCGAGCCCAAGCGGCGCGGCAGGCAGGGCGCGGCAACGCCGCCGCTGCGCGAGCTGGGCAAGGACCCGGTGTCCGAGCAGCCGATGGTGATCAAGGACGGCCGGTTCGGTCCGTACGTCACCGACGGCGAGACCAATGCGAGCCTGCGCAAGGGCGACGACGTCATGTCGATCACCGATGCGCGGGCGTCGGAGCTGCTGGCCGATCGTCGTGCCCGCGGACCGGTGAAGAAGAAGGCCGCCGCGAAGAAGGCCCCGGCCAAGAAGGCCGTCAAGAAGACGGCTGCGAAGAAGGCTCCGGCCAAGAAGGCCGTCAAGAAGGCTTAGTTCTGGGCGTCGGACGGCACGCGGGTGCGTGCCTGATCCGGTGAGACCAGTCGCACGGGGCGGGCGAGCTGCGTGGGCGCAACCCGACCGCGCAGTTCGACGATCTCGGCGACGTCCCAGCACAGCGCCGCCTCGTTGACCGGGTCGCCGATGACCGTGTACTCGAAGCGGGCCTGAGCGCCGATGTGGCCGGCGATGGCACGGCCGGAGGACACGCCGATGCCGAACTCGGTCTGGCCCAGCACCTCGATGAGGTCGTCGTGCAGTTCGCGGGACGCCGCCAGCGCCGCGCCGCAGGCGTCTGGGTGCTCGATCGGCGCACCGAAGATGGCCAGCGCCGCGTCGCCCTGGAACTTGTTGACGAACCCGCCGTGCCGGTTGACCGAGTCGACGACGACGCGGAAGAACTCGTTGAGCAGGCTGACGACCTCGGCGGCGGGGATCGTCGACGCCAGATGCGTGGAACCGACGAGGTCGACGAACAGCACGGCGACGTCGCGTTCCTGACCGCCGAGTTCGGTGCCGCGCTCCAAGGCCCGCCGGGCGACGTCCTCACCGACGTAACGGCCGAACAGGTCGCGCAGGCGTTGCCGCTCGGCCAGATCGCGGACCATGTCGTTGAAGCCCGCCTGCAGGAGGCCCAGCTCGCTGGCGTCGTAGATCTGCATGTGCGCGTTGTAGTTGCCGCGCTGCACCTCGCTCAGCGCCCAGCGCAGTTGGCGCAGCGGGTCGGCGATCGACATCGCGACCAGGACGGTGCCGGTCAGGCCGATCACCAGCGCCGAGATGGCCAGCAGCAGGATCGGCGTGTTCAGTCGCTCGGCGGGGGCGGTGAGGATCTCGAACCTGCTGGCGACCAGGGCCAGCACGATGGCGAGGATCGGCACCGCCGTGGAGAGCACCCAGGTGAGCACCTGACGCAGGATGACGCCGGGGGCGCGGAAGTTCATGGGTGCGCCGCCGCGCAGCGCTGCGACGGCGACGGGCCGGAGCACGCGTTCGGCCTGCAGGTAGCCGATGATCGCGGTGGCGGTGGCGCCCAGCAGTGAGGCGACGGCGACGACCGGGGCGGATTGGCTGGCCACCGGCCAGCTCGCGACGATGAAGACGATCGAGCCGAGGAACCAGTTGGAGACGCTGATCACCGAGCGGTAGTAGGGCATCCGCAGGGCACGTACGCGGGCGATCTCGGTGATCGTGGGGTCCGTGCTGGCGAGCAGGGTGTCGCGGCGCTGCCAGCGGATCACCGGCAGCAGCATCCGCAGCGTCAGGTAGGCGCCGACGGTGAACGAGACGAACAGGTAGCCCAGGAAGACCGCGAGGTTGAACGTGGGCAGGTCCTGCAACTGGATGCGATCGTCGGGCGGCAGGCCGAAGCGCAGGAAGCCCAGCACCAGCAACGCACCGATGATGTCGGCCTGCAGCATCCCCAGCGTGAACACCGGCCAGGGCGTACGCGCGACCCACCGGACGAATGCGTTGATTCGCCCAATCGGTGTCGCCGCCGTCGTCACCCGACAACCGTAACGTTCCGGGCTGACCGATACCGCCGCTGTCGCTCAGGTACGTGTCGTAGTCGGCACTAGGGTTGGACCCGATGAGCGGTGTTTTCTCGCGTCTGGTGGGCCAGGACGTCGTCGAGGCGGAACTGGTGAGCGCGGCCGTCGCCGCCCGTGGTGATTCCACTCACAGCGGGGCGGCCGATGCGGTCGGCGGCCGGATGACCCATGCGTGGCTGATCACGGGCCCGCCGGGGTCGGGTCGGTCGATCGCTGCCCTGTGCTTCGCCGCGGCCCTGCAGTGCACGTCCGAGGGCGTCCCGGGGTGCGGCGAGTGCCGAGCGTGCACGACGACGATGGCGGGCACGCACGGCGACGTGCGGCGGATCATCCCCGAGGGGCTGTCGATCAGCGTCAAGGAGATGCGGGCCATCGTGCAGATCGCGTCCCGCCGGCCCGCCACGGGTCGCTGGCAGATCGTGGTCGTCGAGGATGCCGACCGACTCACCGAGGGCGCAGCGAACGCGTTGCTCAAGGTCGTGGAGGAGCCGCCGCCGTCCACGGTGTTCCTGCTGTGCGCGCCGTCGGTGGATCCCGAGGACATCGCGATCACGCTGCGGTCGAGGTGCAGGCACGTGGCGCTGGTGACCCCGCGGCTCGACGCCATCGCCCAGGTGCTTCGGGACACCGACGGGCTGCCCGAGTCGGATGCGCGGTGGGCGGCGTCGGTCAGCGGTGGGCACGTGGGCCGTGCGCGCAGGCTGGCCACCGACGGGGAGGCCCGGCAGCGTCGTGAGCGCGCGCTGGGGCTGGCCAGGGACGCGGCCACGCCATCGCGGGCGTACGCCGCCGCGGAGGAACTGGTGGCGACCGCCGAAGCCGAGGCCAAGGCCCTGACCGTCGACCGCAACGAGGTCGAGACCGAAGAGTTG
>JAQSXQ010000719.1 GCA_029256565.1 Mycobacterium sp. | reverse complement strand
TCGTTCTTGGTTTGCAACATGACTTGCTCCTCAATGCCTGATCCCATTGGCCCCGTCCCCGAACGTTGCCCTTTCACGCAGATTGAGGTTCCCAGTCACGCGTGGGCCTAATCACTTCCCTGACTCATGACATGCCTCTGAACAGCGCATATAGGTGCGTCGGAGGCGATTCGATGACCAATTTCTGACGTCGGTGCGTAATTTCAGCAAAGTCATGATCGGAAGGTTCGCCGGTCTATCGAAGTTAGCTGAGGGGGCATTTTGGTTTGCTCCGTTCAATATTTGAACGAATTTGACGACCCAGGCAAAAAAGCCCCGGGTTCGTTAACTAGATCGTCTATTGCGCTAGATGGACTGAGACGAACGTTGAAAATGCAAACGAATTGGCGTTGCCGCGCAAACCGTCCACGAGCAGCTGGTCATGCGTGGCGCGCCTCGTCGACCACCGGACACCACTCTCTCGGGCGTCAACGGTGACGGATGCGTTCGGCTCGAGCGCATGCGGACTCGAGGTCGCGACACAGGATGTCGGCCCACAGGAACGCGACCATCACGTCGGCCGAAAGTGGGGAAACGCCCGGTTCCATGGGCAGCGCACGTATCCCGCTGGGAAGGGTCCAAACAAACGATTCACATCCCGGCGCCGCCTCAGAGGCGCTTGAGCGCCTCGCGCTTGGACAACCCACTGAGCCGGTCCTCTCGCGCCTCGACGAATGCCCGTACCCACTGCGGGTCGGTACGCGCGTACTGCCGTAGGGCCCAGCCGATGGCCTTGCGAATGAAGAAGTCGGTGTCGTCGGCGTTCGAGTCGATGGCTGCCACGAGCAGGGCCAGATCCGTCTGATCCTCGAGGCCCAACTGCGAGATGATCGCCGTGCGCCGCAGCCACGCATCGGAGTCGGTCGCCCAGCCGAGGACGATGGGCCGCACCTCGACCGGATGGCCGGCCAAGATGGGCCCGACCAGGTTGCCCGCGATCTCGTCCACGGTGTCCCACCACGCCCCGGCGACGATCAGCCGGCGATAGAGCGGAATCCTGTCCGGCGTCTGGTGCGCGCGGTAGAGCCGGTGCCTCGCCAGTTGGATGGCGGCGTAGCGCTCCTCGCGATGCGTCGCCTCGACGAACAAGCGCTCCACGGTGTCGTCGAACTCATCGACCGACCCGATCGGGTGCGCCGAGAAGATCGGTTCACAGATGCGACGAAGGTCGGGCATGCGAACGCCGCGATAGGGCATGTCGGATTTCATGTACGCCTGCATCGCCGGTGCGCGGTCGGCGTCCCCGGCGGCGGCGAGTTCGCGGCGTACCCGGTCGATCAGTTCGTTCGCGGACACGAAGCTCAGGGAACGATCCCGTGGGCACACTCCGACGTGATGGGCGGAGCCTCGTTCAGCAGCGTGCCGAGATCCAATGACTCGTCCATGGTGCGGAGCGCCGCGACCGACGGCAGCGACAAGCGCACGTCGACGACGTAGGCGCCCTCCCCCTTCGCGTTGAGGCAACTGAGCCCGACGCGCTCCCCCGCCCCCGAGCCGAACCGCTCGTCCATGCGGGCGCGGACCGCGCTCACCGGGAGCTGTCCGCCGTCGGCGTCCCGGAACATCGGGTCCAACGTCTCGCGCACCTGGGCGGTCAGCGCGACCGCATCGCCGAAGAAGGCGTCGGGCGTCACGCCCGAGCAGGTGCCGTGCGCGTACCACTCGTGCAGCGACAATTGAGCGGAGTTGGCCATCGTCGACTGCAAACCGGCACGCACGCCGTCGGACAACTCGATCGGCGGCAGGTCGCCGCGCCCCCTGGAGGCGACCTCCTTGAGCCGTTGCGATACGCCGCAGTACTGGTTGTCCCGCGGCTGGGGCCACAAGCCGTGCAGGATCAAAGTCCGCTCCATGCCCACGAGTTCGCCCGATTGGCATTCCGGGTTCGCGGGCTGCGCCTTGCAGAAGCTGGGGCTCCAGGTCAGCACGAGCCAACTCGAGTCGGAGCTGCTGTCGGAGACGAGCGTCGACCGATTTCCGTCGAACATCAGCAAACTGCACGCGACGGCGGCAGCCACCACTGCGGTCAGGACCGCGGATATGGAAAATACGGTAACGTCGCCTCGCTGCATGCGGCACCCTTCTGAACGGAGTGGGACGAGCGTCGCCGACGCCTTCCCAACGCAGCCTCCCACAGCGTCGCGGCGCCGTTGAGAGATCACCGGCAGAAGGCTCAGCGGTCAGCGCTGGAGAGGATGTTGGTGAACGACATCGATCGGTGGTTCGACCGGACCCGGCGCCGCGAGAACCGAACCGTCTCGCTCTACGCGTGCCTGCTGACGGGCCGGATGTTCGCGTACTTCCGCTACCGCCTGCGCTACCTGCTCGTGGTCGACGGGACGAACTTCGCCGTCCACGTTGCCGAATTCCTCGTCATCCTCACCACACTCGGCGGCCTGGCCGCGTACACCGTCATGATCCTGCGGGTCGGCAGCCTGCTCGTCAGCGGCGCCTGGTGGGGTCTCCTCGAGATCATGCGCGAGCGCGTGCGCGGCCTCTCGGAATCCGGTGACCGGGACGGGATCGAACGTGAGATCGGCGCCTGGCTGGTCCTGTCGGTATTCGCCGCGGTGGCTGTGACGGTGGCAGGCGCGGGGACGCTGAGCGCTCTGCTGCCACAGGACGGCGACACGATCGGCCACGTGTACGCGCTCCTGATCGTCGTCGAGCTGGCCTTCAGAATGCCCGTGCGCGTGCTGCATTCGGGGATGTTCGCCACCCGGCGCGTCTACCGTCCG